>NZ_LZMK01000155.1:0-879 GCF_001665865.1 Nocardia sp. 852002-20019_SCH5090214
CAAAGGTGCTCGGCGCGTGGTGGTCATCGCCGACCGCGATGCCCCCGGCTACCGCCACGCCTACCGGGTCGCCGAGTCCCTGACCGGCCTGGTGGGCGAGGTCCGGATCGTGCAGGCCGCCGACGGCAAGGACCTGGGCGATCACTTCGCCGCCGGTTACGAACTCGGCGAGCTGGAACCGGTTGCGGGCCTGGACTACCGCACCCCGATCACTTCCGCGGCCCGGCCGGAGGCCGGAGCCGTCCCTTTCGCGCAGGAGATCGCCGCGACGGCGGCGATCTCGGCACCCACCCCTGATGGAGGTTCTCTGATGACCGGAAATTCCACCCTCAACCTGTCCGGCCTGCACACCCCCGTCCAGCAGCACCACGACGAAACCCTCGACCGGATCGGCAGCCAGTTCGCGGTGATGCTGCGGGCACTGATGCAGGAGGTGATGAACCGAGCCACGGCCGGCATCACCGCCCGCCGCGCCGCCATCGAGGCCATGCAGATGCGGGAGGAGAAGGCCCGCCGCGAGCACGCCGCCCAGGTCGCCGCCGAGCGCAAGGCGGCCGAGAAAGGTCTGGAAGCGCTGCGCCGGAAGGGTTGGGATCGGCTCTCGCGCAACGAAATCGCCGCCGCGCTACGTGAGGCGGTGACCTGGTCGGAAGACTCCGAGGCTGCCCGCCGCGCGTCGGTGGAACTGGCCGGGCACATCCGGCAGCGCTGGGGTGTGCACGTCGACCTCGACGGCGGGCACGTCACCATCGATGCCGAGGTAACCCCGCAGCTGGCGGCGAAGATGGCCGCCGTCGAGCAGGAACGCGCCACCCAAGACCGTCTGGCCACCGCCCAAGACCGCATGGTCGCGATGATCGCCGCCGAGGACATCGACGA
>NZ_LZMK01000156.1:0-873 GCF_001665865.1 Nocardia sp. 852002-20019_SCH5090214
GTCCGGCGTCGACGTCGTCGACAATCGTGACGAGCTGGCTGCGCTCGATGTCGGCCAGGCCGTGCTGGAGTGTGGCGACCGCGACGATCTCGTCGCCCCGCTCGCGCAGCCGCTCGATGGTCGCGGCGGTTTCGTCACCGACACCCCAGGTCTCGGGACTTTCGTCGGAGAGGTCGTTCTCGGCGACGTAGTCCGCGATTGCTCGAATGTCTTCGACATCGCCTGCGAGAAGGAAGATCTCCTCGTTGATCTGCTCGCGGTTGGCGTAGCCGGGCCACAGTCGCGTACTGGGCTCGCGTCCGGCGCGGATCGCCTTACCGGCTTCACGGACCTGGGCCTGGTCGGCCGCGGTCATCACCGCGATCTCGGCGGCCATCTGCTTGGCCGTGACGTGGCCTTCGTCGAATCCGGCCAGCAGCTCCGGGATGCGGCCGCGGGCTTCCTCTCCGGGATCGACGAACACCGGGGAGGTGAGCAGGTCGATGTTGCGGGTGTCTCCGGTGAGGTAGTCGACGACGAAGTCGACGCGGGTGCGGTCGTCTGTGGTGAGGCCGGCCGCATCCAGATCGGTGTCGAGCTGCGCGCGCCGCTGCTCGGCAGACGACAACGCGTAGGTGGGGGCTTCGTCGAGGCTTTCCCCGCGCCACCGCAGCAGTGCCTGCCCGACAACGGGTTTGGCTTCCGGGGCCAGTGGCAGGTCCTCGATGATCCCGATGGCCGCGCTCTGGCGTGCGAACAGCGCCGCCGCCTGCGCGCGGCTCTGGGCTCCGATTGCGTCGAAGTCGGGATCGATGCCGACCTGCATCTGCTCGGTGTCGATGTTCACGCCCCACTGGTGGGCGAAGGCGTCGCACAGTTCGGTCAGTTTCTGGT
>NZ_LZMK01000157.1:0-25016 GCF_001665865.1 Nocardia sp. 852002-20019_SCH5090214
CCTGGGGGTGCTCGCCGGGCAGATCTTCATCACCGCCCCGGTCGCCATCGGCGCCGCGATCCAGTACTTCGCCACCACCACCGCGCCGTTCAACCCGCCGGCGCCGGCCAAGTAATTCCGCAGGCCGCCCGTCCCCCTGAGTGGGCGGATACCTCGGATCAGAGACAGTGCCCCGCCCACCGTCACGGTGGGCGGGGCACTGTCGTTTCCGTGCTTACGCTCCGCTGCCGCCTCCGGGCCGTACCTGTCAGGCGGTGTTCGATGCGCCTGACAGGTCCGGCCCTCCGTGGTTACGCTCCGCTGCCGCCTACGGGCCGTACCTGTCAGGCGGTCCGCGCGGCCTCTTCCGGTTCGACCCGCGCCCGCACGAATCGCGCCACCCGGGCCAGTGCGGCCCGGCTCTCCGGCATATTCGGCAGGATGCTCATGAAGGCGTGGACCTGTCCGCGCCACAGCTCCAGCGAATTCGGCACCCCGGCCGCGGTGAGCCGGTGGGCCATCAATTCGCTGTCGCAGCGCAGCAATTCGTCCTCACCGACGATCAGCAGGGCCGGCGGCAGGCCGGTGAGCGATCCGTTGACCGGGGACAGCGCCGGGTCCAGCGGTTGCTCCGCCTCGGCCCCGTACCGCACCATCTGCCGCACCGCCGCCATCGGGATGTAGGCGTCGCGACCGACGTTCATGTACTCGCCCTTGACCCGGTAATCGAGATCCAGCAGCGGCGACAGGCCGACCAGGCCGGCCGGACCGGGCAAGCCGGCCTGCGCCGCCCGCAGTGCGGTGGCGAAGGTGAGGAAACCGCCCGCCGAATCTCCGGCGAAGACGATGCGCGACGGATCGGCGCCGTGCCGTAACAACCAGCGATAGGCCGTCAGGCAGTCCTCGACCGAGCCGGCGATATTCGTCCCGGGCAGTTGCCGATAGTCCACGTTCACCACCGGCAGCCCCGTACGACGCGCCAGGCTGGCCGCCACCGGCCGATGCGAGTCCAGTCCGCACAGGAAGAAGCCGCCCCCGTGCATGTACATCACGGCGCCGTCGCGCAGGGATCGCCGGGCGCCGGCCGGGCGGATGATCTCCATCCGGAAGCCGCTCATCCGCACCTGTTCGCGTTCCACGCCACGCACCTGCGGGCGCAGTGCCGCCAGCCGGTCGATCAGGATCCGCGCGACCGGCATGGTCATCGGGGTGATCGGGTAGCGCCGGATAACGGGGCCCACCACGCCCCGGCAGGTGAACAACACCGCTTGCGAATGCAGACTCGCACGGTCCGGGTTCACCACCACCGGATCCACGACAACACCGGGTTCGAGCCCCGGCCGGTATTCGGCCTCGCCGATGGGAATCGCGGTCATCGCGCACCTACCTGCCACTCGGCGCCGAGCGACCGGCTACCGGCAGATTCGGTAGCTGAGGTGTCGGCGCTGACATCTCACACACTCATGTTTCAGAACACCACGGATGTGTGACCTACGCAATACTTGATCGCCCGACCAGGCCGCGGCGAAACCATCGTGACCATTTCGCGGTCCAGTCGGAACCTCATCGAGCCCGAGTGGGCGAGAGCTGGCAGACTTGCGTCACATGCGCGGAATCATTCTGGCCGGGGGCACCGGGTCCCGGCTGCACCCGATCACGCGCGGGGTCAGCAAGCAACTGGTCCCGGTGTACGACAAGCCGATGGTCTACTACCCGCTGTCCACGCTGATGCTGGCGGGCATTCGCGACATCCTGGTGATCACCACGCCCGAGGATGCCGAGGCCTTCCGCCGGCTGCTCGGCGACGGTACCCAGTTCGGCCTGGCGATCGACTACGTGGTGCAACCCGAACCCGACGGCCTGGCCCGGGCGTTCGTGCTGGGCGCCGACCACATCGGCGGCGAATGCGCGGCACTGGTGCTCGGCGACAACATCTTCCACGGTCCCGGCCTGGGCACCCGGCTGCGACGCTTCGACGGACTCGACGGCGGCGCGGTCTTCGCCTATCGGGTGTCCGATCCCTCGGCCTACGGCGTGATCGAATTCGACCGGGGCAGGGCCGTTTCCATCGAGGAGAAGCCGAAACTCCCACGGTCCAACTACGCCATTCCCGGCCTCTATTTCTACGACAACGACGTCGTCGAGATCGCCCGGGGACTGCGACCGTCCGCGCGCGGGGAATACGAGATCACCGATATCAACCGCACGTACCTCGAACAGGGACGATTGCAGGTCGAGACCCTCGCGCGCGGCACCGCGTGGCTCGATACCGGCACCTTCGATTCGCTGCTGGACGCCGCCAATTACGTGCGCACCATCGAGGAACGCCAGGGTCTCAAGATCGGCGTCCCGGAGGAGGTGGCCTGGCGGATGGGCTTCATCGACGACGAACAGCTGTGCCGGCTGGCCGAGCCGCTGGTGCGCTCCGGATACGGGACCTACCTGCTGGACCTGCTGAATCGCGGGCGCGACGATCGCTACGGACAGGACGGTTGAGATGCGGATTCGAGAACTGGCGGTCCCGGGTGCGTGGGAGTTCACGCCGCAGTTACGCGGCGACGAGCGCGGCGTCTTCGCCGAGACGTTCAAGGCCTCGGAATTCGAGAAGGCGACCGGACGGCCCCTGGACCTGCTGCAGATGAACACCTCCACCTCGGCGGCGGGTGTCCTGCGTGGTATCCACTACACCGAAAATCCGCCCGGCCAGGCGAAATACGTCACATGCATGCGCGGCGCCTTCCTGGACGTCGTGGTCGATCTGCGCCGCGACTCCCCGACCTTCGGCCGCTGGGACAGTGTCGTGATCGACGACGTCTCGCGCCGCTCGGTCTTTCTCTCCGAAGGACTCGGCCACGCCTTGCTGTCACTGGCCGACGATTCCACCGTCACTTATCTGTGTTCGCTCGAATACTCCCCCGAATTCGACCGGGACCTGGACGCATTCGACCCGGATCTCGGAATCGACTGGCCCACGGTCGGTTCCGACGGCACTCCGCTGACCTTCCTTCGCTCACCGAAGGACGCGGCCGCACCGCGCCTGCGCGAACTGCGCTGAACGCGCAAACGCCACGCCCGGCTCGAACCGATGAGCCGGGCGTGGCGCTCGGGGTGGAACCTCAGGCCGCCGCGAGTTCCGGTGCCTGTTCGGACTCCTCGACCTCCTGCCGCTTCTTGCGGGCAGGCAGGAAGTGGGTGAAGGCGATGAGGGCGCCGATGATCGCCGCGATGCCCGCGAAGATCAGGCCCGGACGGTAGCTGTCGAGCACCGCCTGCGGTGAATTGCCGTGCGGCCCCGAGGAGATCAGCGCGGTGGTGATGGCGAGGACGATGGCCGCGCCGACCTGCATGGAGGTCTGCAGCACGCCGGCCGCCAGGCCCTGTTCCTCGTCCTCGATGCCGTTGGTGGCCTGAATGTTGATGGCCGGGAAGCCGATCCATCCGATGCCGATCAGCAGCACCGCGGGCAGGATGACCGCGAGATAGGACGGTGCGGTGTCGATGCGCAGGAACAGCAGGTAGCCGATCGCCATGACGGTGGTGGTGACCGCGATGATCGGGCCGGTGCCGAAGCGGTCCACCAGCTTGTCGGAGAACACCGACGACAGCGCCACCAGCACACCCACCGGCAGCAGCGCCATCGCCAGGGTCAGCGGCGACCAGCCCAGGCTGTCCTGCAGGTACAGGGTGACGATGAACTGCCAGCTGAAGTACGAACCCGCCACCGCGACGATCACCAGACTGGCTCGCACCAACGTGGCCTTGCGCAGGATGCCCAGCCGGATCAGCGGATGCCGCACCCGCTTCTCCACCGCGACGAACGCGGCGAACAGGACGAGCACAGCCGCGAACGAGCCCACGGTGCGCGCCGAACCCCAGCCGGCCTGCGGTGCGGACACCACGGTGTAGACCAGCAGCAGCATGGCGGCGGTGGAGAACAGCGCACCCAGCAGATCGTGACCACCCTCGGCGGTGTCACCCTTGTCCTTCGGCACCAGGATCGCCGCGGAGACCAGGGCGGCCAGCGCGATCGGCACCGGCAGCAGGAAGGTCCAGCGCCAGCCGAAACCGGTCATCAGGCCACCGAAGACCAGACCCATGGAGTAGCCGCCCGCACCGAAGACGGTGTAGATGGACAGCGCCTTGTTGCGCGCGGGCCCCTCGGCGAAGTTCGTGGTGATGATCGACAACCCGGTGGGCGCGGTGAAGGCGGCCGCCAGCCCCTTGACGAAGCGGGTCGCGATCAGCAGCGGCCCGGAACTGACCAGCCCGCCCGCCAGGGAGGCGACCGCGAAGACGGCCAATGCGATGAGGAAGACCTTGCGCCGGCCCAGCAGATCGGCGGTGCGGCCACCGAGCAGCAACAGACCGCCGTAGCCGAGCACGTATCCGCTGACCAGCCACTGCAGGGTCGAGGTTTCGAGATGGAGTTCGGTACCGATGGACGGCAGCGCGACGCCGACCATCGAGACGTCGAGGCCGTCCAGGAACAGCACGATGCACAGCGTGATGAGCATGCCCCAGAGCCGGATCGGCCACCGAGTATCGGCCGCCGAGGCGGCCGGAAGTGTTGCTGTGGAAGTCATGTCGCGGAACATTACATGCGTGCGCATCTAATGCACAAGCATTTAATGCAGTTGCATGAATCTGCCCCAGGCACTAGGATGGCGACATGACAAAGGCGTCGACAGCGTTTCCGGCGCATTCGACGGACGCGGTGGCACCGGATACGGAGCTCGCCGCAGGTCTGCCGTCCACCGCGCCGAGTGATACCGAGGCCGGTTGCCCGTCTCCGGCCGGCCGGAACGACGGGCCGGGCGGCTTGGTCGGCGAGTGGCGCGATCTACTCGCTCGTCATGCCGCGGTGTCCTGTGCGCTGGAGAAGGACCTGCAGCGCGAACACCACATCGGCCTGAGTGAGTTCGAGACGCTGGACCGCCTGGTCGACGCCTCCTGCGACAGCTACCGGATGAGCGATCTGGCCCACGACATCCACCTGAGCCAGAGCGCACTGTCCCGTACGGTGGCACGGCTCGAACGCGACGGACTGGTCGATCGCACCCTGTGCACCGAGGACCGCCGCGCGATCTTCGTCTGCCTCACCGACAAGGGCCGCGCGCTCCACACCGCCGCCGTTCCGACTCATCGCGAAGTATTGGAACGCACCCTGCACTGAATTCGCCGGTACCGAATCCGGTAGCGCGTCAGGCGGCGGCGATGGCCTCGTCCAGGGCCGCCCTCCCGTCCACCGAGGCCGCGCGGATATTCGCGAATGCGCCTCGATAGCGGTCGATGTCGGAATTTTTATCGAAATAGGTGGATACGCCGAAATTTTCGACGTAAACGACCGGCGGCTCGGTCGTTTCCGCGCCGGCCGCGCCGAATTCCAACAGGACGAATCGCCCGGAATCGAGACCGTCGTGGTAACCGGAATCGTTGGGCACCAGACGAATGTCGATATTCGGGCGCTCACACATGCGGCGCAGATGATCCAGTTGCCCCGCGATCACGGCCGGATCACCGATCCGCCGCCACAGCAGCGATTCGGCGATGATCGCCACCAGCCGCACCGGCTCCGGGGTGCGGGTGAGCAGACGCTGCCGCTGCCCGCGCACCTCGATCCGGCGCTCGATATCGGCGGGGCTCAGATTCGGCCGGGCCGCGGTCAGCAGCGCGCGGGTGTAGTCCTCGGTCTGCAGCAGGCCCGGCACGAATTCGTTCTCGAAGGTGGAGATTTCGGTCGCGGCCTCTTCCAGGCCGATGTACACGTCGAAACCCTCGGCGATCACGTCACTGTAGGGAGCCCACCAACCGCGCGCCTTGGTTTCACGGGCGAGAGCGGTGAGGGGTTCCAGCTCGGCCTCGGGTGCGCCGTAGATCTTGCACATGGCTTCCACGTCGAGGCTGCGCAGGGAGGTCTGACCGGTCTCGATCCGCCAGATCTTGGCCTCCGACCATTCCAGCCGGCGAGCGGCCACCCGGGTCGTCATCCGGGCGCGATTGCGCAGGTCACGCAACCGGCGGCCCAGTTGCCGCCGCGGCATGGTCGAACCTGTGATCCCCTGCGGTGAAGCCATTTTTCCCCCTCGGCAGAAAGCTTCGCGGGCATCGGGATTCGCTCCGGACACCCCCGAACGGATTGTTGCACAACAGAACAACGCCCGACAGCCGCGCCGATCGGCCGGGCCGCCGGTGCGCTGCTACTTGCGCGGGGGACGCTTGCGGAACCGCCAGAACTGCACCGCGCGAACGTCTTCCGAGAGCTGGTTCACCGGCTCGGCGACATCGGACAGAGCGCGGAACAGATCGTCGGCGAGGGTGTTGATGTGTTCCACCCGGGTTGCCAGCCGCGAGGCGTTGACCAGGAATTCCAGCGCCAATCGCACCGAGGCCGCGATGGTCAGGCCGAGCGGCACCGCCACCACGATCGCGAAGATCAATCCCAGCAGTGCGGATACCTGCCACAGGACCACGACCAGGACCAGGGGGATGCCGACCGCGAAGGCCAGTCCCAGGAGATAGGCCAGCGGCAGCAGCGTGCGCGTGGCCGGGGTGCGGAACTGCACATCCAGCAGCGCGCGGGCGGCCGCACCGCACCAGGCCCGGAAGGCGCCCGGACTCCGGAACGGTTCGGGCCGCTCGTCCTCCTCGGCGGTATCGCTCTCCTCGGCGGCATCGTCCGGCGACCGGCGTCGTCGTGCGGAGTCCTTCCATGCGAGCCAGCGCGATTCCACCGCGTAGTCGGCGTCGCCCGGTTCGCCTTCGCCGGACCGGTCGTCGATTCCGGCACGTTCGGCCGGCGACTCGGGTGCTTCGTCCATATTTCGTGCGCCCCCAGCGGAATCGCGCGCGCCGGCGGTATCGGAGTCCCGGTTCCTGGGCCGCTGCGGGTCGTCGCTCATGATTCGAATCCTCTCCCGGCACAGCGGAAGCGAGCAATCTCCCGGCGGGATCGAATCCCATCGGTCACATGCGACTCACATCACACTTTCGTCCCATTTCTTCCCAGCGACCTGCCAGGGAATCAACAGCCGCAACGCATTCGATTCACAGCGACGCACACAAAGGTGGTAGTCGTAGCAGTTCACAACGGCGGCGAACGGCGGTCCGAAAGGTTCATAGCCACCGGCGATCACCGCCCGACCCTGTGACGTATCCGACCATCACGAAGAAATTTCCACCAAGTTGTAACACCGCCGGTAGCGCGGCCCGATACGTCCCATGAACACCGACGCAGGACCCAGATCTACCCGGGGAATGGAGAACACAGTGCGTACAGCGTTTCCGACTTCCGTCCACGCGGCGACGTTGGCCGCTACCGCGCAGGACTACATCCAGCGCGGGTGGACGGTCGCTGAAACGGCCAACGGCATCTGCCTGATCACCGACACGAATGTGTCCGGTATCGAGGTCGCCGGCGAACTGGCCGCGAACGTGCGCCGATTCCTGCGGGCCAACAACCTGTCCGGACCGGTGATCGAGATCCCGGGCGCCGAGCGCCGCGAGATCCACCTGGTGACCGGACTCGCCAAGGCCGCGATGGCGCTCGAGGCGCTGCGCGCGGCCGGCGCGATCGTCTACACCGACGGTGCGGGCATCCCGTTGCCGCCCACCCAGCTCTCGGCCGGCGAGGCCTGCTGGGGCGTAGCGCCGACCGAGGCCCGCTGGCTGCCGCCGGTCGTCGCGATCGCCGCGGCCGTGCGTTCGGCGAACTCCGGCCGTAAGCCGCAGGTCGCTCGCATCGCCAGCTGAATCGACCATCCGCGAAACCGCGAGAACGACACTGTTCTCGCGGTTTCGCGGTTTTCGTGCATTTCGAATGAATCTCGGCGCGACGACGAGTCGCCGACGATGATGGATCCATGTCACGCGTCACCGCAGAAGCCCGTACCACCCACCGCACCTGCCCGCTGTGCGAGGCCGTCTGCGGACTCGAGATCACCCTGGACGCTCAGGACCGGGTGACGCGCGTGCGCGGCGACCGTGAGGACCCGTTCAGCCGCGGCTTCATCTGCCCGAAGGGCGCGAGCCTCGGGGCGCTGGACGCCGACCCCGATCGGCTGGCCGAACCGATCATCCGTGATCGCGCCACCGACACCTGGCGCCAGGCCACCTGGACCGAGGCCTTCGACCTCATCGCCGAGCGGGCCCCGGCCGTCCTCGACGAATACGGCCGCCAGGCCGCGGCGCTGTATCTGGGCAATCCGAATGCGCACACAGTCGCCGGCGCGCTGTACGTGCCGGCGCTCATCCGGGCGTTGAGCACGCGCAATCTGTACTCGGCCAGCACCGCCGATCAGATGCCGAAGCAGGTGTCGAGCGGGCTCATGTTCGGCGATCCGCTCACGGTCGCGGTACCCGATCTGGACCGCACCGACTACCTGCTGATGCTCGGCGCCAATCCGCTGGAGTCCAACGGCTCGCTGTGTACCGCCCCGGACTATCCGGGCCGGTTGAAGGCGCTGCGCAAACGCGGCGGGCGGTTGGTCGTGGTCGATCCGCGGCGCACCCGGACCGCGGACCTCGCCGACGAGCATCTGTTCATCCGGCCCGGAAGCGATGCCTATCTGCTGTTCGGCATCGTGCACACACTCTTCGCGGAGGATCTGACCCATATCCGAGTCGAGGTGGCGGGACTCGAACAGATCCGTTCGGCGGCAGTCCCGTTCACGCCCGAGGCCGTGCAGGCACGCACGGGCATCCCCGCCGAGACCGTGGCGCGGCTGGCGCGGGAGCTGGCCGCGGCGCCGACGGCCGCGGTCTATGCGCGCATCGGCACCTGCACCGCCGAATTCGGCACTCTCACGCAGTGGCTGGTGGATGTGATCAACGTGCTCACCGGCAATCTCGACCGGCCCGGCGGCGCGATGTTCGCGACCGCCGCGGCACTGGGCATCGTGCGAACGCGGCCGTTCCGGCTCGGGCGCTGGACCAGCCGGGTGCGCGAATTGCCCGAAGCCATGGGCGAATTCCCCGTCGCGACGCTGGCCGACGAAATTCTCACGCCCGGTGAGGGACAGGTCCGGATGCTGGTGACGGTGGCCGGCAATCCGGTGCTCTCGGCGCCCGCGGGCGCACGGCTGGGCGAAGCGCTGGCCGGGCTGGACTTCATGGTCAGCGTGGATCGCTACCTCAACGAGACCACCCGCCATGCGGATGTGATTCTGCCGCCGCCGCGCACACTGCAGGCGCCGCACTACGATTTCGCGCTGCTGCAGTTCGCGGTGCACAACTACGCCCGCTATTCCCCGCCGCTGGTCGCCATGCCGGACGATCGGCCCTCGGAACCGGAAATACTTGCCCGCCTCGCACTTTCCCTGGCGGGGCAGCGACCGGAGCCCGGGCGCGATTACGTCGCCGAGGTGGACGAGCTGATCATCGCCGGCACGCTGCACAAGGCAGGTCTCACCGAGCGACGCGGCGAATTGATCGGCGCCGACACCACCGAACAGCGCATCGACATGATGCTGCGCCTGGGCCCGTACGGCGAGTGGAATCCCGATCGTCAGCCGGTGGACATCGGCACCGGCGAGAGCGGGGCGCCCGAGGGACTGAACCTGCAGGTTCTCCTCGACAATCCGCACGGCGTCGACCTGGGTGCGCTGCGACCGCGACTGCCCGGTGTGCTGCGCACCGCCTCCCGGAAGGTGGAGCTGGCGCCCCAGCCGCTGCTCGACGATACGACCCGGCTGGTGGCCGAATTGTCCGCTGCCCGACCGGATGTGGTCTTGATCGGCCGGCGGCAGCTGCGGTCGAACAACAGCTGGATGCACAACGTACCGGCGCTGGTCGGCGGCTCCAATACCTGCACGCTGCATATTCATCCCGACGACGTCGCCCGCCTCGGGCTCGGCGATCTGGCCGCGATCGAATCGGCGGCCGGAAAGCTGACCGTGCCGGTGGAACCGAACGACCGGATCATGCCCGGCGTGGTGAGCCTGCCGCACGGATGGGGACATTCGGGCAGTACCCAGACGGTCGCGCGGGAGCACGCCGGCGTGAATGCCAATGCCCTGACCGATGATTCCCGCATCGACGCCGTGTCCGGGAATGCGGTGTTCAACGGGGTTCCGGTGACCATCACGCCGGTGTGATTCTCCGACCGGTCGGCACGTGCAAGGGGGATAGCGCTCGTGGCGCAGCGGGCAACCCGCGCGCTATCTCCGTACTCGTAAATGTGAAAAGCGCACGCTCGCAAGCAGTTCGGCCGCCGGCACCCTTCGAATTCGGCCAGCAGCCCTGAGGCAAACGGCATTTCGAGCGTTGCCGCGCACCTGTCCCGTACGCGAGACTGATGCGCGGTAGCGGCTCAGCTCACAGATTGTCTTCACAGACAGTGCGCCCATCTGCCGGTTCGCTGATTTCGCCATCCGAAACACGTTCGTTCCTATAGGATTTCGACATATTTCAGGTTCAATGCCGAACCATCCACGTGCGGATCTCAGCTACCCGGAGGGGTGTGGCATGTCCGGTTCCACAGGCGGCAGTGACGGCGAGCGAGAACTGCAACGCCGATTCGGCACCGAGGAGCGCGCGGAGCGTTTCTACGACGAACAGGTGCTGAACAGCCTCAACTCACGCATGCGCGAGTTCGTGGGACGGATGGATATGGCCTTCATCGCCACCGCCGACCGGCACGGTGAATGCGATACCAGCTTCCGGGCCGGCAAACCCGGATTCGTGCACGTCATCGACGACCGCACGGTCGCCTATCCGGAATACCGCGGCAACGGAGTGATGGCCTCCCTCGGCAACATCCTGGAGAA
The DNA here is from genome assembly GCF_001665865.1 of Nocardia sp. 852002-20019_SCH5090214. Classification (NCBI taxonomy): domain Bacteria; kingdom Bacillati; phylum Actinomycetota; class Actinomycetes; order Mycobacteriales; family Nocardiaceae; genus Nocardia; species Nocardia sp. 852002-20019_SCH5090214. The sequence continues at coordinate 10,743 of NZ_LZMK01000157.1, forward strand.
TCCGCACGTCGGCATCCTGATGATCGACTTCGTCCACGACCTGGTCGGGCTGCATATCAACGGATCGGCACGCATCGTCGACGATCAGTCGTTGCGAGGCCGGGTACCCGACCTGCCGCCGGCCGAGCGCGGCCGGGTCGCCGAGCGGTGGGTGGTCGTGGATGTCGAGGAGGCCTACATCCACTGTAGAAAGCACATCCCGCACCTGACGCCGGCCGCCCGCGAGGAGCGGGAATGGGGTACCGACAGTCCGCGGGCCAAGGGTGGGGACTACTTCGGCGCCAAGGCGCAGGCGCGGGCCCTCGTCGCGGAGGGTTGACGGTTCGGGATAGGCGATCCGAACGTCAGCGGATCTTGAAGATCACCGCACGCTGCACGACGAAGTTGATCACGGTGGCCACGCCCTGCGCGATGACGAAGGCGATCAGCACCGCACCCTTCACCGAATGGCCGGCGATATCCACCGACATCGCGGGCAGGGTGTCGTTGAGCAGCGCGTTGATACCCACCTGCGCCGCGAAGGTCACCGCGTAGAGGATCACCACCGCCACGAACCGGCTGCGGCTCGGCGGCGCCTTGAACGTCCAGCGCCGGTTGATCAGATACGCCGTGGTGGTACCGACGATGAAACTGCAGGCCTTGGCGAAATCGCGCGGGACCCCGAACAGGGCCATGAGCAGCACGTACAGCCCGAAGTCGACCACCGCCGACAATCCGCCGGTGAGGACGAACCGGACAATCTGCGTCTTCAGATCGACATCCGTGCCGCCCGGCTCGTCTACCAGGGGCAACTCGGCCGGAAGAGGAAGATGGGGTTCCGCACTCACGGCACGAGAGTAGCGGGTCGCGCCGCACACGCCGCGACAACCGCGCTCCCGCCCCGGTCGCCGCTGTGAAATCCGCCTCGAGCGGGCCGCGGACACGCGACAGCCGACCCCTGCCCCGGCCATACCTGTAGCCTCTATGCCGATGTCCACGAAAGCTCAGACCTCCACCGCCGCGGGTCCTGCGAACTCCGCGGGCGACGGCGAGGCGTCACAGGCAAGCAGCAACGGCTCCGCCGACAGCTTTTCGCTGCCGACGCATACCCGTCGACTGACCGGATGGGGTCGTACCGCTCCCTCCACCTCCGAAGTGCTCTCGACCGGCGATCCGGAACTGATCGCCAAGGCCGTGGCCATGGTCGCGGAGGACAACGAGTCCAAGCCGGCGTACCTGCGACGCGGCGTGATCGCGCGCGGGCTCGGCCGGTCCTACGGTGACCATGCGCAGAACGGTGGCGGCCTCGTCATCGACATGTCGGCGCTGAACAACATCCACCGGATCGACCGTGACAGCCACCTGGTCGATGTGGATGCGGGCGTCAGCCTCGATCAGCTGATGAAGGCCGCGCTCCCGTTCGGCCTGTGGGTTCCGGTCCTGCCCGGCACCCGGCAGGTGACCGTCGGCGGCGCCATCGCCTCCGATATCCACGGCAAGAACCACCACAGCGCCGGCAGCTTCGGCAACCACGTGCGTTCGATCGACCTGCTGACCGCCGACGGCAAGATTCAGCACATCGGTCCCAAGAAGAACGCCAAGCTGTTCTGGGCGACCGTCGGCGGCAACGGCCTGACCGGCATCATCCTGCGCGCCACGATCGAGATGACGCCGACCGAGACGGCCTACTTCATCGCCGACGGCATCAAGACCACGACGCTGGACGAGACCATCGCCGTACACAAGGACGGCTCCGAGGAGAACTACACCTACTCCTCGACCTGGTTCGACGTGATCAGCGCACCGCCGAAGCTGGGGCGCGCCAACGTTTCTCGCGGCCGCCTGGCCAAGTTGGACGAACTGCCGAAGAAGCTGCGCGCCAATCCGCTGAAGTTCGACGCGCCGAATCTGCTGACGGTGCCGAACATCTTCCCGAGTTTCGCGGCCAACAAGCTCACGCTCGGCATGGTCGGCGAGGCGTACTACGCGCTCGGCGGCAACTACACCGGCAAGATCATGAACTTGACGCAGTTCTATCACATGCTGGACGTGGTCTCGGAGTGGAATCGGGCCTACGGATCGGCCGGTTTCATCCAGTATCAGTTCGTCCTGCCGCCCGAGGCGCTGGACGAATTCACCAAGATCATCGTCGACATCCAGCGTTCCGGTCACTACTCGGCGCTCAATGTGCTGAAGTTCTTCGGGCCGGGCAACCAGGCGCCGCTGAGCTTCCCCATGGAGGGCTGGAACATCTGCGTCGACTTCCCCGTGCGTCCGGGCCTCAACGAGCTGGTCACCGAATTGGACCGTCGCGTCCTGGAATTCGGCGGTCGCCTCTACACGGCGAAGGACTCCCGGACCACCGCGGAGACCTTCCACAAGATGTATCCCAAGATCGACGAGTGGATCAAGGTCCGCCGAAGTGTCGATCCCACAGGCGTTTTCATGTCCGATATGGCGAGAAGGCTGGAGCTGCAGTGATCAACGCGGTAGGTAACCCGCAGAACATTCTGCTTTTGGGCGGCACCTCGGAGATCGGTCTCGCGATCGTCGAGGAGTACTTGAAGAAGGGCCCGGCGCGAGTGGTGCTCGCGGCGCTGCCGAACGATCCGTTGCGCGCGCAGTCGGTCGCTCAGTTGGAGGCCGCGGGCGCGTCGAAGGTCGAGATCGTCGACTTCGACGCGCTGGACACCGGCAGCCACCCCAAGGTGATCGAACAGGCCTGGGCCGACGGCGATATCGATGTCGCGATCGTCGCCTTCGCGCTCGACGGCGACGCCGAGGAGCTGTGGCAGAACCAGCTCAAGGCCGTGCGGGTCGCCGAGGTCAACTACACCGCGGGCGTATCGGTCGGCGTGCTCGTCGGCGAGAAGATGAAGGCCCAGGGCTTCGGGCGGATCATCGTCATGTCCTCGGTGGCCGGTGAGCGCGTCAAGCGCGCCAACTTCGTCTACGGCTCCACCAAGGCCGGTCTGGACGGGTTCTATCTCGGCCTGGGCGAGGCGCTGCGCCCGCACGGCCCGCGCGTCACCGTGGTGCGGCCGGGCCAGGTGCGCACCCAGTTCTCCGCGCACGTCGCCGAGGCGCCGCTCACGGTGAACAAGGAAGACGTTGCGGTGCTTGCGGTTTCGGCGTCCGAGAAGGGTAAGGAACTGGTCTGGGCGCCGGGTACGTTCCGCTGGGTCATGATGATCCTGCGCCACGTTCCGCGCCCGATCTTCCGCAGACTTCCCATCTAGATCGGTTCGATTTCGAGCCGCGAAGGAGAGTCGCCGCTACCGAGCGCCGGCTCTCCTTCGTCGTTTCACGAGGACGGCCGCCGGCACAGCGCGAGCATCGCGCCGACGCGAACCGGTTCCACCCGGCTTGTAGGCTCGCGGGCAGATCGGCGGCGAGAGAGGATCCGGAGGCACTGTGCGCGTACTAGTCCGGCAGGTCGGGGGCGGGCTCGGGGAAGCTGTCGTCGGGGCGGTGGTCGCCGCGCTGGTGGCGGCGATCGGGCTGACGGCGATGTCGGCGGTGCAGTGGCCGGCGTTCAACTCCTCCAATGTGACTCGCGCGCTGACCACCGTGGGGCAGGCGGGTGCGGCGGTGCTGCTGGTGCTCGCCATCGTGCTGATCCGGATGCGCCGGTGGCCGTGGGTGGCGAAAGTGCTGTCCTGGGCGGGTATTTCCGCCTTCGTCACGGTAACGCTGGGAATGCCGCTCGCGGCGACCAAGCTGTATCTGTTCGGCATTTCGGTGGATCAGGAATTCCGCACCGAATATCTGACGCGCCTCACCGATACCGCCGCGCTGCACGATATGACCTACGCCGACATTCCGGCGTACTACCCCGCCGGCTGGTTCTGGATCGGCGGACGGGTCGCGAATCTGCTCGGCCTGGCCGGGTGGGAGACGTTCAAGCCTTATGCGATCGTGTCGCTGGCGGTGGCGTCGGTGCTGGCACTCGTGTTGTGGTCCAAGCTGATTCGCTGGGATTGGGCGGTCGCGGTCACGGCGACGACCACCGCGGTGATGGTGGCGTTCGCCTCCCCCGAGGCCTACAGCGCCGTGCTGGTGATCCTGTTCGCGCCGGCGATGGTGCTGGCGTGGGGTGCGCTGTATCGACCCGCCGAATTCGGGGCGACGGGGAGCCCGGCCGGCGAGCCGCGCACCGCGGGCGGCTGGGGCGCGGCGCTCGGAGCGGGGGCGTTCCTCGGACTGTCGGCGATGTTCTACACGCTGTTCTTCGTGGTCGCGGTCTTCACCGTGGTCCTGATGGGTCTCGTCGCCTGGGCAACCCTGTGGTGGCAGCAGCGCGAGATCGCGGTACATCAGCCGCGCGCTCCGCGGCTGGGCCTCTTCCGCCTGCTGTGGCCGATTCTGCTGCGGCTGATCGTCATGGGCGTGATCGCCGCGATCCTGGCCCTGATCGTCTGGGCCCCGTATCTGGCGAAGGTGCTGACCGGGCATCCGCCGGAATCCAATACGGCCCTGCACTACCTGCCGGAATCCGGTTCGCGCCTGGCGTTCCCGATGTTCGACTTCTCCGAACCGCTGCTCGGTGCCCTCTGCCTGCTCGGCACCCTCTGGCTGGTGGTGCGGGCCGCGAGTTCGCGACGGGCCCAGGCACTCGCCATCTCGGTGGTCGCGATCTATCTGTGGTCGCTGGCCTCCATGCTGGTCACGGCCGCCGGTACGACGGGGCTGGCCTTCCGGTTGGAACCCATCCTGCAGGTGCTGCTGGCCGCGGCGGGAGCGTTCGGATTCGTCGAGGGCACACGAGCCGTGTACCAAGCCCTCGACGAACCGCGACGATTCCGGGCGGCAACCGCGGTGGTGGCGGTCCTCGGTGCGCTGGCCTTCACACAGAGCATTCCCGGCATCCTGAATGCCGAGATCACCACCGCCTACACCGACACCGACGGCAACGGGGTACGAGCGGACAAGCGCAGCCCCTCGGCGGTGTCGCATTACGGCCACATCGACCAGGTCCTCACCGAGCAGACCGGGCGGCCGCGCGACGAGACGGTGCTCCTCACCGCCGACACGAGCTTCCTGTCCTACTATCCGTATTTCGGTTTCCAGGCCCTGACCTCGCATTACGCCAACCCGCTCGCCGATTTCCCGGCCCGGGCCGCCGAGATCAAGCGCTGGAGCGAGCTGAAATCACCGGCCGAGTTGATCGACGCGCTGAACCACTCTCCGTGGCGCGCGCCGGACGCCTTCCTGTTCCGCCGCAGCGGCGAGAACTACACCCTGCGCCTGGCCGAGGACGTCTATCCCAACGACCCCAACGTGCGCCGCTACACCGTCGAATTCCCGGGGAGGCTCTTCGCCGATCCGCATTTCCGGATCACGGATATCGGGCCGTTCACCCTGGTCGTGCGCTCCTGACCCGCACTGTGGATAACGCTGTGGAATTTCCCCGTTCCTGTGGATAACCAACGCTCACCCGGCGCCACTTCACTCCGGATGGGTACGGTGGGTGGCTGATTGTCGGCCGAAGGAGTGTTTTACCAGTGGTGCAGGGCGGGCCAGCGGTTCCCGACGAGTCACAGCGTCCGGGGGTGAGCGCGGCCGTTCTGTCCGAGGGGCACGAGCTGCGCACGTCGCCGGAGCCGAGACCCGCGGACAGACCCTCCCGGGGCGCGCGGCTGCTCGAACGGCTGCTCGCGTCCCGCGCAGATCTCGCGGTCGCCGTCCTCTATCTCACTGCCGCTGTGTACGTACTGTCCGGGCAGTGGCGCGACACCGCGCACGGATACCTGGTGAAGAGTGGCCAGGACCAGTCGATGTGGGAGTGGTTCTTCGCCGAAACCGCACATGCGGTGATCCATCGGCACAACCCGCTGGGCACGAATCTGCAGAACTATCCCGACGGCGTGAACATGATGGCCAATACCGCCATGTTCGGCGTCGGGATTCCGTTGACGCCGGTGACCGTGCTGTTCGGCCCGACCGTCACCTTCGCGCTCGTGCTCACCCTGGGTCTCGCCGGAACCGGTTTCGCCTGGTACTGGCTGTTCTCGCGGGAGTTGGTGCGATCCCGTTTCGCCGCCGCCCTGGGCGGCGCGTTCTGCGGCTTCGCACCCGCGATGATCTCGCATGCCAACGCCCACCCCAATTTCGTCGGTCTGGCGATCCTGCCGGTGCTCGCGATCCTGGTCGTCCGGATGGCGCGCCGGGCCGCGTCCGACGAAACGGTGAGCCGGGCGCGGCAAATGCGAGAGGCCGTGGTGCTCGCGGTTCTGGTCGCGCTGCAGATCGCGCTCGGCGAGGAGCCGCTGCTGATCTTCGCCCTGGGCTTCGGCCTGTACGCCCTCGTCTACTACCTGCACGAACCTCGGACCGGGCTGCGGGTGGTACGTGCCGTGACGCCGACCCTGGCGCTGGCCGCGGTGATCACGGTGGCCGCCACGGCGATTCCGCTGTGGTGGCAGTTCTTCGGGCCGCAGAGTTACCGGTCCATCGATCACGGGCCGATGGGCAACGATCTCGAGGCGCTGGTCGAATTTCCCTCGCAATCGCTGGGCGGGGTCTTCGCCCCGGGCAAGACCCCGGCGATCAATCCGACCGAGGAGAACGCCTTCTTCGGCTGGCCGCTGCTGGCCTCGACCGCTGTGACCGCGGTCTGGCTGTGGCGCTCACGCCACCGCGACTATCGGGCGATTCGCGCGGCCACGACGGTGATCGTCGTGTTCAGCGTCCTGTCGCTGGGCGTATCGCTGCGAATCGGCAGGTCCGATACCGGGATCACCCTCCCGTGGCACTGGCTCGACCACGTGCCGCTGCTGAACACCGTGCTGGAGACGCGTTTCACCATGGCCGCGATTCCGGCGCTCGCGGTGATCCTGGCGCTGGGGACGCAGCGAATCCTCGAGTACGCCGGCACCAGCACGAACGACCTGCGGCCGGCGATCTGGTTCACCGCCGTCGCGCTGGCACTGGTCCCGCTGGTCCCCACCGTGCTGCCGGTGACCCATCGCGATCCGACGCCGCGGTTCTTCACCGACGGCACGGTCGGCCGCTATGTCGGCGACGGCTCGGTCGTCATCGCGCCGCCGCCGACCCGGCTCGACGCCCAGCCGCTGAACTGGCAGGTCGATGCCCATTTCGGCTTTCCGCTCGCGGGCGGCTATTTCGTCGGGCCGACGGCCGACAAGAAGGGCCGCTACGGTCCCGACGATCGGCCGACTGCGACGCTGTTGATGCGGGCGCAGAAAACCGATCGGATCCAGCCGGTCGATTCCCGGGCGAGGGCGCAAGCGCTGACCGATCTGGCCTACTGGCACGCCGACGTGGTCGTCCTGCCGCCCACCGAACACGGCGGGGCGATCCGCGCGACCCTCGACCAGCTGCTCGGCATCCCGGGGCAGGTGGTCGACGGTGTCGTCGTCTGGGATGTGCGCGGACTGCGGTGATGCGCCCTGCCACCTCCGGGCCCGTCGCTCCGGTCGCCTAGCATCGCTGGGTGCGCGCAGACTCTCCAGCGTTTCCCCGCATCCGCGTGATCGCCCTTCTTTCGGGCTTGATCGCCGTCGCCCTCGCGGTGCTCACACCGCTGCTACCGGTGCGGGAGGACCGGGCGAGCCTGGATTGGCCGCAGCCGCAATCGGTCCCGGTGAACGCGCCACTGGTGTCGTATGTGCCGCTCACCGTCGACGCCTCGCTGCCGTGCAGCGCGCTACGCGAACTACCCAGCGGCACGGTCTTGTCCACGGTGCCCGCCGACGCACCCAATGCCTCTGCGAAGGGTCTGATCGCCAAGGTCACCGACGAGCCGGGTGGGCGCACACTCTCGGTGCTGCTGCGCGATATTCCGCTGCTCTCGGCGCCGCTGGCCGAGGTGGGTGGCTGCGCGCGCTTCGTCGTCACCTCCACGGCCCAGGCCACGACGGCCGAATTCACCGGTGTGACACGGCAGGACGGCACACCGTTCACCAATACCGTCGGCGGCGATGTGCGACCCCAAATCGTCGGCGTCTTCACCGATCTGACGCGAGCGCAGCTCGGTGACGCCCACCTGCACGCCGCCATCGACTCGCGCTTCTCGTCGACGCCGAGCCCGCTGAAGCTGGCCGCGATCATCGGCGCGGTCGTCTTCACCCTCATCGCACTGATCTGCCTGCACCTGATCGATACCGCCGACGGACGACGACCGCGCCGCTTCCTGCCGGCCCACTGGTGGCGGGTCACCGTCGCGGATGTGGTGGTGCTGGGCACCCTGGTGGTCTGGCACATCATCGGCGCCAACACCTCCGACGACGGCTACATCCTGAATATGGCCCGGGCGTCGAAACATTCGGGCTATATGGCCAACTACTACCGCTGGTTCGGAGTGGCCGAGGCGCCCTTCGGCTGGCCGTACGAGGTGCTGGCGTGGATGACCCGGGTGAGCGACACCGGTTGGTGGATGCGGCTGCCGGCCCTGCTGGCCGGCGTGCTGTGCTGGCTGGTGATCAGCCGGGAAGTGCTGCCGCGCCTGGGTTCTCGCGTCCGTCGCGACACCGTGGCGCTGTGGACGGCGGGGCTGGTGTTCCTGGTCGCCTGGCTGCCCTACGACAACGGCCTGCGCCCGGAACCGCTGATCGCCCTGGGCGCGCTGCTGACCTGGTGCTCGATCGAACGCTCGATCGCGACCGGACGACTGCTGCCCGCCGCGATCGCGGTGTTGATCGCGGCGTTCTCGCTCGCCGCCGGGCCGACCGGCCTGATCTGCATCGCCGCCCTGGTCGCCGGCTCGCGACCGGTCCTGCAGCACATCATCTCCCGCGCCCGCGGCGGCGGTTCGGCCCGCGCGGCGGTACTGCGGTACGGCGCCCTGCTCGCACCGGGCGCGGCCGCCGGAGCACTGGTCCTGGTGGTGGTCTTCGCCGATCAGACACTGGCCTCGGTGATGGAGGCGACCCGGGTCCGCAAGATCATCGGACCGAATGTGGCCTGGTTCGACGAGCGGACCCGCTGGGATTCGCTGCTGATGCTGGCGCCGGACGGCTCGCTGGCCCGCCGGTTCGGCATTCTCGGCATGCTGCTGTGCCTGCTGGTGTGCGTTCTGGTCATGTTGCGCAAGAACGGCCGCATTCCGGGTACCTCGAAGGGCCCTTCGGCCCGCATCCTCGGCATCGTGTTCATGTCGCTGCTGCTGATGATGTTCACGCCCACCAAGTGGACCCACCACTTCGGCGTCTATGCCGGATTGGCCGGTTCGCTCGCGGCGCTGACCGCGGTCGCGGTGGGTATCAACGGAATTCGCGCCCGCTACAACCGCTCGCTGTTCGCGGCCGCGGTGTTCTTCCTGCTGGCGATCACGTTCACCGGATCCAACGGCTGGTGGTACGTCTCCAGCTACGGTGTGCCGTGGTACGACAAGGCGCCGCTGGTCGCGGGTAAGGGCCTCTCGACGCTGTTCCTCGGACTCGCGGTGCTGAGCCTGCTGCTGGCGGCGTATCAGTACTATCGCGAGCCGTATCGAAAGACCGAGGGCCGCAGGCGGTTCGACACCTGGGCGGTGCAACCGCTGACCATCGCGGCCGCGGTCATGGTGCTGTTCGAGGTCGCCTCCCTCGGCAAGGGCGCGATTACGCAATATCCGGCCTATTCCATCGCGAAGTCGAATATCCGTGCCCTGGGCGGACATCCCTGCTCCCTGGCCGACGCGGTACTCACCGAAACCGATACCGCCGATTCCCTGCTGCAGCCCTACTCCGGTTCCGCGGCCGATGCGCTCGGCGCCGACAGTGTGGGCTTCGACCCGAACGGTGTGGCCAAGGACTTGACCGCCGACGCCGAGGAGACGACCACCGGCGGCGCGAATTCGGTCAACGCCGATTCCGCGAACAAGACCACCCGCACCACCACCGCGGGCACCGGCGGCGGCACCACACAGCAGGCGGGCGTCAACGGCAGCACCGTCGCATTGCCGTTCGGTCTGGATCCGGCCCGCACACCGGTGCTGGGCAGCTACACCACCGGGACCAAACAGCAGGCGCATCTGACCTCGGGCTGGTACCGGATGGACCTGCCCGGCGCCCGCCAGGATCCGGACCGCAAGGTCCTGGTGGTCACCGCGGCCGGACGGATCAAATCGGTGAACGCCGACGGCGTGGTCACCTACGGCCAGGATCTGCGCGTCGAATTCGGCGACCGCGCCGCCGACGGCACCGTGCGGCCGCTGGGCTCGTTCGTGCCGCTGGATATCGGCGGCGCGCCGTCGTGGCGGAATATGCGGGTGCCGCTGGACCGCATTCCGGACGGGACCAACGCGGTGCGGATCGTGGCGGTCGCCAACGATCTGACGCCGCGGCAGTGGCTCGCGGTCACACCGCCACGCCTGCCGAAGCTCGCCACCCTCGATTCGGTGGTCGGACACACCGATCCCGTCCTCGAGGATTGGCACGTCGGCCTGGCCTTCCCCTGCCAGCGTCCGTTCGACCACAAGGACGGCGTGGCCGAGGTGCCGAAGTGGCGCATCCTGCCGGACCGGGTCGGTTCCGACGCCTCCAACGCCTGGCAGGACGATATCGGCGGCGGTCCACTGGGCTGGACCGGATTGTTGCTGTCGGCCCAGACCATCCCCGCCTATCTGAACGACGACTGGAGCCGCGACTGGGGTTCGCTGGAACGGTTCACCCCCTACGTCCCGGAGGCGCGCCAGGCCGATGTCGGGGTGACGGTTCGGACGCGCTGGGGCTGGGCCAAGGATGCGCCCATCAAAGTGAAATAGCAGGTCGACCGGTATGTAGCGGAAGTACGGGCAACGGTTCGGAAAATCGATAGGTCCGAACCGTTCCCGTGAACACGGTCACTCTCAGTGTGGGCAGATAACATCACCATCCGTGCCCGACGCCGCAACAGCTGTCTTGACCAAACCGCCGGTCGCCGAACAACCGGTGACGTCGCGCGATTTCCGCACCGCCCGGATGATCGCCGTGATCGCCGGCCTGCTCGGCGCGATCTTCGCGCTCGCCACCCCGTTTCTGCCGGTCCAGCAGACCACCGCCGAGGTGAACTGGCCGCAGGGCGGGAGCATCGGCAATGTCGAGGCGCCGCTGATGTCGCAGGTCCCGGTGGATCTGCGGGCATCCATCCCGTGTTCGACGGTGGCCGCGCTGCCCCAGGGCGGCATGCTGCTCAACACCGCGCCGCCGCAGGGCGACCGCGCCGCGCTCGAGGGCATGTTCGTGCGTGTCACCAGCGATTCGGTCGACGTGGTCGACCGCAACGCGATCGTCGCCTCCGCGAAGCGCAGCGAGCTCGAGGGCTGCACCGCCATCACCATCACCTCCGATATCGACCGCACCTACGCCCACTTCGAGGGCCTGACCAAGCAGGTCGAACGGCCCACCGCCGACGGCGGCGGCGGCACCGAAACTGTGACCGTGCCGGTGGACGGCGCCCTGCAGGGTGATCTGCGGCCGCAGGTGGTCGGCGTGTTCTCGGATCTGAAGGGCGCGGCGCCGGCCGGGCTGTCGTTCCACATGACCGTCGATTCCCGCTTCTCGTCCTCGCCGACCGTGATCAAACTGGTCGCGATGATCGCCGCGGTGCTGTGCACACTCATCGCGCTGGCCGCACTCGGCCGCCTCGACACCAGCGACGGCCGCGGCCACCGCCGCTTCTTCCCCGCGCACTGGCTGAAGCCGACCTGGGCCGACGGCGCGGTCCTGGGCATTCTGCTGGTGTGGCACTTCATCGGCGCCAACACCTCCGACGACGGCTACATCCTGACCATGGTGCGAGTGGCACCGCACGCGGGCTATCTGGCCAACTACTTCCGCTGGTACGGCGTGCCGGAGGCGCCGTTCGGCTGGTACTACGACGTCATCCAGGTCTTCGCGCAGATCTCCACGGCCAGCCCGTGGGTGCGCATTCCCGCGCTGCTGTGCGGAATCCTGTGCTGGATGGTGATCAGCCGCGAGGTGGTGCCACGACTGGGCCGCAGCGTGCGGACCTCGAAGGTCGCGCTGTGGACCGGCGGGCTGGTGTTCCTCGCCTTCTGGCTGCCCTACGACAACGGCCTGCGCTCGGAGCCGATCGTCGCGCTGGGCGCGCTGCTGACCTGGGTGTCCATCGAACGCGCGATCGCCACCGGACGCCTGTTGCCCGCCGCCGGCGCGGTACTGGTCGCGGCGTTCACCCTCGCCGCGGCGCCGACCGGCCTGATGTGTGTGGCCGCCCTGCTCGCCGGTATCCGGCCGCTGATTCGAATCGTGGTGCGCCGCAAGCGCGACCTGCAGGCGCGTGCCGGTAGCGGCTGGCGCGCTTCGGGATTCGTATCCTCACTACCGTTGCTGGCGCCGATCGCGGCGGCCGGTTTCCTGGTGCTCACCGTCGTCTACAGCGACCAGACCTTCGCCGGGATCCAGGAGGCCAACCGCGTGCGGCGCCTCACCGGTCCGAACCTGGCCTGGTACGAGGACTACCTGCGCTACTACTACCTGTTCGTGCAGACCGTCGACGGCTCGGTCTCGCGCCGGTTCGCCTTCATCGTGATGATCCTGTGCCTGATCACCACCGCCCTGGTGTTGTTGCGGCGCAAGCAGATTCCCGGCATCTCCAGCGGTCCGACCTGGCGGTTGATCGGGGTGGTCTGCGGAACCATCTTCTTCATGATGTTCAACCCGACCAAGTGGACCCACCACTTCGGCGCGTACGCGGGCATCGCGGGTGCGCTCGCGGCGGTGACCGCGGTCGCGGTTTCGGCGACGGCGCTGCGGTCGCGCAAGAACCGCTCGATCTTCCTGGCCGCTCTGTTGTTCGCTCTGGCGCTGTCGTTCTCCGGCACCAACGGCTACTGGTACGTCTCGAGTTACGGCGTGCCGTGGTTCGACAAGACGGTCTCCCTGCACGGCTTCCAGTCCAACACGCTGATGCTGGTCCTGTTCGGCCTCGCGCTCGCGGTGGTGGCCTGGCAGGCGCTGCGCGAGGGTTACGCCAAACCGCCGGAGAGTTCGAAATCCTCGCGCGGCAAGCGCATTCGCCGGTTCGCGGCCATTCCGCTGACGCTCGTCGCCGCGGCGATGGTGTTGTTCGAGGTGCTGTCGCTGGCCAAGGGCGCTGTGACCCAGTACCCGGCCTACTCACTGGCCCGCGGCAACGTCGACGCGGTCGACGGCAACCGCTGCGGAATCGCCGATGACGTTCTGGTCGAGTCGAACCCGAACCAGGGCCGGTTGAATCCGATCATCGATCCCGCGCATCCGCCCAAGGACAACGATCCGCTGGCCGGTGTCGACCCGACCGGCTTCGATCCCAACGGCGTGCCGACCGATCTGAAAGCCGATGCGGTGGAGGTGAAGCCGGGCACCGGTAACACCTCCAACCAGTCGGTGGGCGCGAACTTCGCCGAGGGACAGAACGCGGGCACCGGCGGCGGCACCACGAAAGAGGCCGGGATCAACGGCTCCACGGTGGCACTGCCCTACGGCCTCGACCCGAAGGCGACCCCGGTGATGGGCAGCTATCAGCAGGGCCTGCAGCAGCCCGCGCATCTGACCTCGAGCTGGTACGAACTACCCGCTCGCTCGGCCGATGCACCGCTGGTGGTCATCTCCGCGGCCGGCCGCATCCTGTCCTTCGACCAGACCGGGGCGCTGCAGTACGGCCAGGACCTGAAGCTCGAGTACGGCAAACGCCAGCCCGACGGTTCGGTGAAATTCGAGGGCAGCTACGTCCCGCGCGATATCGGCCCGGCGCCGTCGTGGCGCAACCTGCGCGTTCCGCTGTCGGAGATCGCCGCGGACGCCGATGCGGTGCGGATCTCGGCCAATCGCAATGTGCTGATCGGTGACCAGTGGCTGGCGTTCACACCGCCGCGAGTGCCGAAGATGGTCACGCTGAACAACTTCCTGGGCTCCGAGCAGCCGGTGCTCGAGGACTGGGCGGTGGGCCTGCAGTTCCCGTGCCAGAACCCGTTCCCGCACCGCTACGGCGTGGCGACCATGCCGAACTACCGCATACTGCCCGACCGCCCGCTCGCGGTGAGCTCGACCGACACCTGGCAGGCCGAGGAATTCGGCGGCCCGCTCGGTTTCACCCAGATGCTGGCAAGCTCCACCACGATCCCGACCTATCTGAAGGACAACTGGGCTCGTGACTGGGGCACCTTGGAGCGCTACAACCGGTACTACACCGATGCCACACCGGCGAAGGTGGACACCGGCACCGCGACGCGCTCCGGATTCTGGAGTCCGGGACAGCTGCGCGTGTTCTGATCGTCGCTGCATACGACGACGGCGGGGGGGGGGCCAAAATGGGGGGGCCCCCCCCCGCGCGGGGGGCGGCGGGGGGGCGGGGGGGGGGACCCGAGGG
>NZ_LZMK01000158.1:0-47393 GCF_001665865.1 Nocardia sp. 852002-20019_SCH5090214
ACCGGAATCCGATTCCGGGGGCGCCCTCTTTTTCGGTCAGTGGCAGGGAACGCTCGGTTGGGCCTGCATCGCGGCGGCGGCCAGCAGCTGGTCCAGGGCGCGCTCGACGTCTTCCTTCCACAGATGATCGCTGTCGAGTTCCAACCGCAGTCGCGGAAAACGATGGTGCTGCGCCACCACCGAGAATCCGACGTCCTCGAGGAAATCCGCGTCGATCATGCAGCTCTCGGGAGAGCAGGCCCTGTTGGCCTTCGGCCGCGGGGCCGAGGCGATGCCGTGGCCCGGCGAGTCGATGCGCTCCATGAAGAACATGGATCGCACTCCGCGCGCCGGCAGCGCGGTCGCGGCCGGATCGGTGCGAATTCCGAAGGCCTCGATCGCTCGCACACCTCGGCGCATCAGATCGCCGACTACGGCCTGAATCAGCCGATGGGCAATATCTCCATCGTTGTGCGGCGGTTCGGCCCGCAGCGTGGTCAGCAGGACCGCATCCGGGCTCACGGGGGAGGTGGGGAACAACGCCGCGCGCGGCACCACACTCGGCGGCGAATACAGCGCACATCCGGCCGGCTGGCCATCGACCAACGCGATCTGCCCGCAGGACCCCCATTCGAGCATGACCGTCGACAACCACGCCTCTTTTTCGAAGACGGGATCGCTGAATTCACGAGAGTCTGCCGCCACGGCCGGGTCGATCTCCCAGAACACGCATCGACGCGCATGTGCGGGAAGTTTGTCCAGTCCGCCGAGGGTTAGTGCGGTCACGCTGGTCGACACCGCTCTGCTCAGCCTCCAGCTTTCCGATTCATCTATGCTCACGCCGCATCAACATCTTCTCGCCAGCAAGAATATGCGATCAAAGCGAACGCCTCATTTCCCATCCCTTATCGATCGCGGCACATTCGGATCGGCGCGAAAAACAGCGGTGTCACAGTGACGTTTCTCGCCGAACCCCAGGGTTCTGTCTCGTCAGAGCTGTTGTTGCTCCATCAGCCCGACAATGCGCTCCAAATCGTCGACCGAACCGAACTCGACGACGATCTTGCCCTTCTTCTTGCCCATACTCACCGTGACCCTGGTGTCGAACGAATTGGCCAATCGCTCGGCAACCTTGTCCAACCCCGGTGCGTAGATCTGCCGCCGCTTGGGGGTCGGCTTCGCTTCTTCTTCGGGGTAGCGGTTCGCGAGAGTGACGGCCTCCTCGGTCGCACGAACCGACAACCCCTCGGCGACGATGCGTTCGGCCAACCGCTCCTGCGCCTCGGCGCCCGCTTCCAACCCGAGCAGCGCGCGAGCATGTCCGGCGGAGAGCACGCCGGCCGCGACTCGTCGCTGCACCGGAATCGGCAACTTCAGTAGGCGAATCATATTCGTGACGACCGGTCGGGATCGGCCGATTCGGTTCGCCAGTTCTTCGTGGGTGACGCCGAACTCCTCCAGCAGCTGCTGATAGGCCGCCGCCTCTTCGAGCGGATTCAGCTGCACCCGGTGGATGTTCTCCAGCAGCGCATCGCGCAACATGGCGTCGTCGGTGGTCTCCCGCACGATCGCCGGGATGGTCTCCAGACCGGCTTCCTGGCAGGCTCGCCATCGCCGTTCACCCATCACCAGCTGATAACGCGGAGTGGGGGAGGACTCCAGCACCCGCACCACGATCGGCTGCATCAGACCGAATTCCCGCACCGAATGGACGAGTTCGGCGAGCGCATCCTCTTCGAAGACCTGCCGCGGCTGCTTCGGATTGCGCTCGATCTGATCCGGCGGAATCTCCCGGTACACCGCACCGGCGCTCGACTCCTCGGCCGCATCGGGCACTCGATGCAGATAGGCCGACGCGGGATGCGGCCCGATCGGATCGAGTCCGATCACCGCATTGGCTGCCGCGCTTCCGAGTCCCTGCACATCGGCCGGACCGGTCGGAATCAACGCGGCTAGCCCGCGCCCCAAGCCACCCTTCTTCGCCTGACTCATCGGCCTACCGACCCCTTTCCTGTGCTGCACCAGCCGTACCGACCGACGCGCCTTCCTGGCCCGGCGACACTCGGCTCTGGATGACGGCCGAGCGGGCCGCGATCTCCCGCCCCGCGTCGAGATAACTCATCGCGCCGCGGGAACCAGGATCGTAATCGAGCACGGTCATGCCGTAGCCCGGCGCCTCGGAAACCTTGACGCTGCGCGGAATCACCGAGCGCAGCACCGCGTCACCGAAGTGGCCGCGGACCTCTTCGGCAACCTGGTCGGCGAGTTTGGTCCGGCCGTCGTACATGGTGAGAACGACGGTCGAGACGTGCAGCTCCGGATTCAGATGTGCCTGCACCAGACCGATATTGCGCAGCAGCTGGCCGACGCCCTCCAGCGCGTAGTACTCGCACTGGATCGGGATCATCACTTCCTTGGCCGCCACCATCGCGTTGACGGTCAGCAAGCCGAGAGAAGGCGGGCAGTCGATCATCACGTAGTCGATGTCGTAGCCCGCCAGGTTGGCTTCTTGAATGGCCGCTTTCAATCGGCCCTCACGGGCGACCATGGAGACCAATTCGATTTCGGCGCCGGCGAGGTCGATCGTCGCCGGAATGCACAGTAGGCGTTCGTTGTGCGGGCTCCGCTGGATCGCGTCCTGCACCGAGATCTCACCGATCAGCAGTTCGTAGCTCGACGGCACGCCGGAGTGGTGCTCCACGCCGAGCGCGGTGCTGGCATTGCCTTGGGGATCGAGATCGATGACGAGCACCGTCATCCCCTGCAGTGCCAGCGCGGCAGCGAGATTCACGGCCGTCGTCGTCTTACCGACGCCACCCTTCTGATTGGCGATGGTGATGATGCGTTGTTCGCGCGGCTTGGGGATGTTGAGGGAGCCGGGGTGCAGGACCTGGCTGGCGCGATGCGCTTCGGCCGCGATCGGAGTTTCAGCGGCGGAGATGTTTCCGAATGCGGTCTTGGCGAATTCATCTCCCTCGAGGCCGCCGCTGTCCAGCATTCCGGGCACCCGGGATGTTGTTTCCCGTGAAACATTCGCCGGACGGTTCGACATACAGGCTCCTAACCCCGAGAACTTCAGACACGTGCCCAGGCAGCACCGGCGCCGCATGGCTCGAACAAGCAGAACGCGGAGCTGCCGGGAACCGCGAAACCGCGCGCTCACGCTCGACGACAACTAGCTTGCCAGCACCGGCCAGAATACGGAAGTTGAACCGCGGCAATCACTATCCGACACGCACGGAATGACTCGCTGCGGCCGTCTCGAGCGGCCTCGCGAGGCGTTGTTTCATGTGAAACAACGAAAGTTACTGTGCGCGCCGGGCGCGTCGACTCGCTTCCTTGTTCGCCCGCTTCTCCGCGCGGGGCACACGCTCGACACTGAGCACGACGGTCGGCGGCGACACGATGCCCACACCACATTCGAGAATCTTCGCGTGGCCCGCACCCGCGCGCGCCAGTTCAACCTGATCCCGCTCGAGTTCCTCGGCGACGCTGGATCCCTTGAGCGCCAACATATGGCCGTGCTCGCGAACCAGCGGCAGGGACCACTTGGCCAATTTCCCGAGGGGAGCGACCGCACGGGAAGTCACGTAATCCGCACCGCCCGCTTCCTTTCGAACGTCCGGCTGTTCGGCGCGACCACGCACCACGGTGATCTCGAGCCCTGCCGATTCGACGAACTCCGCCAGGAACTTGGTGCGCCGCAGCAACGGCTCGACGAGTGTGATGCGCAGATCCGGACGCGCGATGGCGAGTGGAATTCCCGGAAGTCCGGCGCCACTGCCGATGTCGACGACGGAAGCTCCGAGAGGAATCAACTCGCCCAGCACCGCACAGTTGAGGATGTGGCGGTCCCAGAGCCGCGGCACCTCCCGCGGACCGATCAGACCGCGTTCGACGCCCGCGGTCGCCAGCGCGGCGCAGTACTGCTCGGCCAGCGGAAGACGATCGCCGAATACCTCGGCCGCCACCGCGGGCGGCGTCAGATCGACGGAGTCACCGCCGGGGGAGTGCTGAGGAGTGGCACCCGCGCCTCGTTCCACGTGAAACATCCTTCCGGACCGTCGAAATCCATCACACGCAACTCATCACAAAGAGTAGGGCCCCCGGTTCGATGAACCGGGGGCCCTACCTTACCCATCCAATTTCTCAGGCCGGGATCACGACCACGTGCCGGTTGGGTTCGACACCTTCGCTCTCACTGGCGGCACCGTCCACGGCCGCCACCGCATCATGGACGATCTTGCGCTCGAACGGAGTCATCGGGGCCAGCGATTCGGGCTTGCCCGATTCCGCCACCCGTCGCGCCGCATCGGTTCCGAGCGCGCTCAGTTCCTCGCGACGCTTCGCCCGCCAGCCGGCCACATCGAGCATCAGGCGGCTACGCACACCGGTCGCCTGTTGCACGGCCAGTCGGGTCAACTCCTGCAACGCGTCCAGAACCTCGCCGCGCCGACCGACGAGCTTCGACAGGTCCCGCCCGCCGTCGATGCTGACGACCGCCCGGTCGCCCTCGACATCCAGATCGATATCGCCGTCGAAGTCGAGAACGTCCAGCAGCTGCTCCAGATAGTCGCCCGCGATCTCGCCCTCTTCGATCAACGCCTCTTCGGCATCGGTCGTATCCGGCTCGGTCGTCGCCTCATCGCGGTCGTCTACCGCTGACGCATCATCCTGCACACCGAGGGCCACAGTGGCGTCCCCTCCATCGGTCTCAACAGTCATATGTCGTTTCCTTCAATCTGAATCTTCCGTCGTATCCGGATCCGCTAGCGACGTCGCTTCTGATTCGCCCGACCTCTGTTGCCGGACCGCTTGCGATTACCCGGCCCGGGTGACTTACCGGACGAGCCCGACTTGCCGGAGGCCGAACCTGCCTTGGCCGAAGAAGTCGGAGTGGTGGACTCCGACGTCGTGGAGGCGGAGGTGCCGTTCGTCGCGGCTGCGGGCTTGTCCCCGTCGGCGGCCGACGGCTCGGCGGCCCCGGACTTCTTCTTGGCGGTCGGCTTGGCGCCGGGCTTCGGGGCGTTCTGCGCCTTCCGCTCGATCGCCTCTTCCTTCTTCTGCTGCTCTTCCTTATCGATGCGCCCGAAGACCAGATGCTGCTGCCCGTAGGTCCAGATGTTGTTGGCCACCCAGTAGAGCAGGATCGCGATGGGCAGGAAGGGGCCACCGACGACGACACCGAGCGGGAACACCCACAGCGCCAGTTTGTTCATCAGCGCGGCTTGGGGATTCGCCGCCGCCTCCGCACTCTGGCGTGCCACCGAGGCGCGGGCGTTGAAGTGGGTTGCGAGGCCGGCGATGATCATCAGCGGCACCGCGACGACGACCATATTCCACACGTGCGGAATGCCGCCGTAATCGGCGTACGCGTCCAGGGTCGCCTTGGGCGAGGTGATCGCGGCGGAGATCGGCGCACCGAAGATGCGGGCACTCAGGAACGACTGCACATCGTGCGCGCTGAACACGTAGTTCGGCGTCATCGCGTTCTGCTCGGGCGTCATGTGCAGCTGGCCGATACCACTACCGGTGCGGTTGAAGGACCGCAGCACGTGGTACAGACCGATGAACACCGGCACCTGAGCCAGCACCGGCAGACAGCCCATCAGCGGGTTGAAGCCGTGCTCCTTCTGCAGCTTCTGCATCTCGACGGCCATCTTCTGGCGGTCGTTCTTGTATTTGCGCTGCAGTTCCTTGATCTGCGGCTGCAGTTCCTGCATCTGCCGCGTGGTGCGCACCTGTTTGACGAAGGGCTTGTACAGCACCAGGCGCAGGGTGAACACCAGGAACACCACTGCCAGCGCCCAGGCGAACCCGTTGCTGGCGCCCTTGTCGAAATCTCCGAGTCCGAAGACGAACCCGAAGATCCGGTGCCAGAACCAAAGGATCCAGGACACCGGGTAATAGATGAAGTCGAGCACGGCTCTATGTACTCCCGTCGGTCGTGTCGCCGGTCACCGCGCGCGGCGACCCTTTACAAGACTTGTGTTCGGCCGCCTCGTCGTGGGCCCGACTCGTCTCGTGAGCCGCTTCGGCAGCAGCCCGTTTCCGTTCCGGAACCGGGTCCCACCCACCAGGGTGCCAGGGCGCACATTTGGCCAGACGCACGGCCGTCAATCCGAGACCTACGAACAGCCCGCGCGTACGCAGAGCCGTCACCGCGTACTCGCTACAGGTCGGGGTGAATCGGCATACCGGCATGCGGGTGGGGGAGACGTACGTCCGGTACAGCTCGATCAGAAAGATCAAGAGATTCGCCGGAAGCCGCGTCACTACGCGTAGGCGGTTCATGACGCATCACTCGAAGCCACCCGCGCGGCGGAGAGATCGAACGACATTTTCCGCAGCGCGGACCGCAACTGCTGATCCAGCTCCGCCGAGGTCGCCACCGCGGCACCCGGGAGGGCGCGGATCACGACATCGGCCTCCGCCGGTAGATCTGCGACGACCCCGGCGCAGATATGACGCAGGCGGCGGGCGACGCGGTGTCGAACCACCGCGGTGCCCACCGCCTTGCTGACGATCAATCCGAAACGAGGACCACCGAAGCGTGCGAGCGGCCTAGCCGCCGCATCGTCGGACCTCACGGCATCGTCGGATCTCGGTTCCTCCGACGCCGACGGCATCACCACATGCACGACGATGTCCCGTCTCCCGACTCGTCGGCCACGTCGCACCGTCCGGGAGAAGTCGGCACGATGATGCAGCCGGTACGGCTCAGGCAACACCCGAGTGTCCGACCACGTAACGGGTGAACGGAAGCAGCGAGACGATCGACGAGTCAGGCATGGCGGCGATGCCGATGCCGTGCGATCAGGCCGTCAGAGAGGCGCGGCCCTTGCGACGGCGCGCCGACACGATCGCGCGCCCGGCACGGGTACGCATCCGGAGTCGGAAGCCGTGGACCCGCGCACGACGACGGTTGTTCGGCTGGAACGTCCGCTTGCCCTTGGCCACGGTCAACACTCCTCGAGTTGGTGGGCGCCAGGCGGCGCCCGAAGCTGTTCGGTGAAACGTATGTGGTCGCGATGAAAACTGGTCTTCATCGGCACAACGCCCATTGCGTGGTGGTCCCGCTGGATCGACGATTCGACCGGGCAGCAGGCAGCCAACACCGCGTCAACGGGTGACTGTACGAGGGTACTGATCAGCCAGGAGAGGGTCAAACTCGGGGTCCCCCATGAGACGCCCGCCACTGCTTTCCGGGTCGACGATATCCGTTCGCTCCGCGCGACGCACCGAACGGCCGCGACGCGCCGTGCGGACGGCGCGGTCGTGAACCGCCCTTGTCACAGCCACCGCGGACGCACTACGATTCATAGCTAGAAGATAGCTGCAGAAGCGCAGGTCCAGGCGCTGACCGGGGGGTTGTTGCAGCGAGCCACGTATCATCCGAGTTCTCCACATCTGTGGATAATTGTGTGGAAAGACCCCTGGAGTGGCATATTCGTATGGCTGACGGCCAGGCTTGTCAGTGGTCGCCGACCGTTGGAGCTCCTGTCGACTTGCTCCGGGGAGGAAATAATACGTGGACGACGAGCAGAACGTGTTGACCGCGGTCTGGCCCGAAGTGGTCGCCGAGCTCACCGCCGGCTCCACCGACGGAGCCATTCCGCCGGTGACCAACGCCCAGAAGGCGTGGCTCGGCTTGGTCAAGCCGCTGACGGTCGCACAAGGCTTTGCCCTGCTCTCGGTGCCTTCTTCCCTGGCCCAGGAGGCCATCGAACGCGATCTGCGCGAACCGATTCTGCGGTCGCTGGCCCGTCGGCTGGGCCCGCAGGTCGAGGGTCTGGGCGTCCGGATCGCCGCGCCGGCCAATCCGCCGCCGGACCGCCCCGGCGCCGGCGCCCGACATGCTCGCCTGACGTCGCGTCCGGAGCGGATGCGCGACAAGCCCCGTGAACCGGTCGGCTTCCCGGCGCCACCGCAGTATCCCGACGCCGACGATTTCCCCACCCCACGCTATCTTTCCCCAGCCGACTACCAGGCCCGGACCGCCTATCCCCAGGGTGAATATCCGTCCGCGCCGATGGCCGGGGAATTGCCGGACAGCCTCGGACCGTCCTCCCCGCTGCGCCGGGACCCGGAAGCGCATCTGCACGACGAAGCGCTGGTCCGGCATCCGGAAAGTCTGCGTCGCGATCCCGACGATCTGCGCCGGGAAGCCGAAGCCTTCCGCCACGACCCGGACGTACTCCGCCGCGACCCGGACGTACTCCGCCGCGAAGCCGACGTCCTGCGGCGGGACCCGGACAGCCTGCCCGGCCGGGACGGCCTGCACGGTCCGGATTCGCTGCGGCGTGAGGCGGACACCCTGCGCCGCGACCACGAACTGCATCCCCAGGAGGCGTTGCGGCGGGAGACCGAACCGTTGCGTCACGATCCCGAGCTGCCCCGGCCGGGCGGCCATCCCGGACAGGAGTCGCTGTTCGCGCCGGAGCCGGAGGTAGGTCAGCGGCCGGGCGCGGCCGAAGAGGCCGACGAACCGGTGGTGAGCGCGCGCAATTCCTGGCCGACGTATTTCACGAAGTCGCCGGAACCGCCGCCGCCCGCCCCCGCGAACTCCTCGGCCAGCCTGAACGCCAAATACACCTTCGAGACCTTCGTCATCGGCGCCTCGAACCGATTCGCCCACGCGGCGGCGGTCGCGATCGCCGAGGCGCCGGCCCGTGCGTACAACCCGCTGTTCGTCTGGGGGGCTTCCGGTCTGGGAAAGACGCATCTGCTGCACGCGGCCGGGCATTACGCCCAGCGGCTGTTCCCCGGGATGCGCGTCAAGTACGTCTCGACCGAGGAATTCACCAACGACTTCATCAACAGTCTGCGCGACGACCGGAAGGTGGCGTTCAAGCGGCGCTACCGCGAGACCGACATCCTGCTGGTGGACGACATCCAGTTCATCGAGGGCAAGGAAGGTATCCAGGAGGAGTTCTTCCACACCTTCAACACCCTGCACAACGCGAACAAGCAGATCGTCGTGTCCTCCGATCGGCCACCGAAGCAACTGGCGACGCTCGAGGAGCGACTGCGTACCCGGTTCGAATGGGGCCTGATCACCGACGTGCAGCCGCCGGAGCTGGAGACCCGGATCGCGATTCTGCGCAAGAAGGCGCGGATGGACCGCCTCGATGTGCCGCACGACGTGCTGGAACTGATTGCCAGCCGGGTCGAGCGCAACATCCGTGAACTCGAGGGCGCGTTGATCCGGGTAACGGCCTTCGCCTCCCTCAACGGACAGCCGCTGGATCTGTCGCTGGCCGAGGTCGTCCTGCGCGATCTGATGCCGGACACCACCACGATCGAGATCACGGCGTCGACGATCATGGCCGTGACCGCGGAATACTTCAACACCACGCTGGAGGAGCTGACCGGTCCGGGTAAGGCTCGGCCGCTGGCCCAGGCTCGCCAGATCGCGATGTACCTGTGCCGGGAACTGACCGACCTGTCGCTACCGAAGATCGGTCAGGCCTTCGGTCGCGACCACACGACGGTCATGTACGCGGAGAAGAAAGTGCGCAAGGAGATGACCGAGCGCCGCCGGGTCTACGACCAGGTCCAAGAACTCACAGCCCGAATCAAACAGCGCTCGCGCTGAATCGCTACACAAGCCGATCCACCCGGTTGACCTGGGTGGATCGGCTTTTTCGTGTTGTGGATTCCTCGAGGAGTCCTTGTGGAGTCCTCGAGGAATCCCAGGTTTGTCCTCGAGGTTGCGCACAGTCGATGCGCGGGGCTGTGCACGCATTCGCTCACAGCCCTCGGTCCACAGTTCCCACAGCCGAATTCGTCCACGGGGTCCGAACTGCGAAGACGGCCGAATCGGCATGTGGATTCCTCGAGGACTCCCTGTCAGGTCCTCGAGGAATCCCCCGGTAGTGCACCGATCGGCACACACGTGTGTACAACAGGTCTCGGGCCATGGAAGAACTCGAGGATGGCTCGAGGATGGAAGTTGAACAGTTTCGCGGCCTCCACAGCGGCCCACTGTTCATCCTCGAGTCACCCGCCGGACATCCCCACGCCGCCACGCCACCTGAGCTGGGCGGACGGGCCGCGTCCACAGAATCCACAGTGCCTACTACTACTTCAGTTCTTCTTCTTTAGATTTCTTCTTGAAAACAGGGTGTGTGGAAACTCGGCTCGGAGGCGGACGGATCGATTCGTGGCACTCCACAACCGAACGAAGCAGGGAGCGGAACGCGTCCGGCCCATCCCGGCGGACGACGCACCGGGCGAGGGGGTGACGTAGTCATCGCCCGCATGCGCGGGTACGGTTTGATGTCGGTCGCCTGTGCCACACTGCGGTGCGTACGGGCGAGTCGTTTCGACCGCATTGCCGCGCGAACCACGCTGTTGTATGAACCACGCTGATCACCACGGCGTCGAACAGATCACGACCGATCGAGACTGGGAGAGGACATACCGAGCGATGGAGCTTGCAAGTATGAAGTTTCGGGTCGCTCGCGAGGATTTCGCGGAATCCGTCGCCTGGGTGGCCCGTAGCCTGCCGTCTCGCCCGCCCGTGCCCGTCCTGGGCGGTGTGCTGCTGGTGGCCGACGAGGACGGTCTCACGGTCTCCGGATTCGACTACGAGGTCTCCGCGCAGATGCGCGTCGCCGCCGAGGTGGCCGGCCCGGGACAGGTGCTGGTCTCCGGTCGCCTGCTGGCCGACATCACCAAGGCGCTGTCCAACAAGCCGGTCGACGTCTCGGTCGACGGCACCCGGGTGCTGATCGCGTGTGGCAGCGCCAAGTTCTCGCTGCCGACCATGCCGGTCGAGGACTATCCCCAGTTGCCCGAACTGCCGCCGCAGACCGGCGAACTGGGTGTGGATCTGTTCTCCGAGGCCGTGGGCCAGGTGGCCGTCGCCGCCGGCCGCGACGACACGCTGCCGATGCTGACCGGCATCCGCGTCGAAATCGAGGGCTCCCAGGTGGTTCTGGCAGCCACCGACCGCTTCCGCCTGGCGGTGCGGCATCTGGAGTGGCAGCCCGGTCGCCCGGATGTGGAGACTGCGGTCCTGGTCCCGGCTCGCACGCTGTCGGAATCGGCGAAGACGCTCGGAGCCTCCGACGCGCCCGTCCAGCTGGCCTTCGGCACCGGGACCGACGGACTGCTGGGGATCGTCAACGGCGGCCGCCGGACCACCACGCGACTGCTCGACGCGGAATTCCCCAAGTTCCGCCAATTGCTCCCCAAGGAGCACACCTCGATCGCGACCCTGCAGGTGAGCGCACTGATCGAGGCCATCAAACGTGTGGCCCTGGTCGCCGAGCGCGGCGCCCAGGTGCGGCTCGAATTCTCCGACCAGGGCCTGCAGCTGTCCGCCGGAGGTGACGACGCCGGTCGCGCCGAGGAGTGGCTGGAGGCCGAGTTCCGCGGTGAGCCGTTGACCATCGCGTTCAACCCCAGTTACCTCAACGACGGCCTGTCGGCGCTGCATTCGGACCGGGTGACCTTCGGTTTCACCACACCCAGCCGCCCCGCGGTGATGTGCCCGACCACCGACGACGAGCCGGAGCTTTCGGAGTCCGGTGCGTTCGCGGCGCTGTCGAGCAACTACATCTACCTGCTGATGCCGGTTCGTTTGCCCGGCTGATCGATTCGGCTCCGATCCTCCCCGCCTCGCCGGCCGCGATACGACCGGCGAGGCGGCACTCGTTCAACCCGACCTGTGGAGATGTTGATAAACCTGTGAAAAACCCCGGGCGCGTGTGCATTTCGACCCGTCCGTCACAAAGTGCCTGGTGACGGCGGGTTCATCTATGCACATTCGAACGCTCACGCTGCGCGATTTCCGCTCCTGGGAGCATGCCGACCTCGAATTACCCACAGGCAGAACCGTTTTCCTGGGGGCCAACGGCAACGGTAAGACCAATCTCGTCGAGGCCGTCGGTTATCTGTCCACACTTGGTTCCCACCGGGTTGCCGGCGATGCCCCGCTGATCAGGTTGGGGCAGCAGCGATCTCGGATCGGCGCCACCGTCGTCAACGGTGGCCGCGAACTGCGCATCGATGTGGAGTTGAACCAGGGCGCCGCCAATCGCGCTCAGATCAATCGGTCACCGGTCCGCCGCACGCGCGAGATCCTCGGGATCCTCCAGACCGTGCTGTTCGCGCCGGAGGATCTGGCGCTGGTCCGCGGCGACCCGTCCGAACGACGCCGTTTCCTGGACGAACTGGCCACTGCCCGGCTGCCGCGTCTGGCGGCGGTGCGCTCGGATTACGACCGTGTGCTGCGGCAACGCTCCGCGCTGCTGAAAACAGCGGGGCGACAGGCGCGTTCGCGTTCGGGCGCGCCGGCCGAACTGAGTACCCTCGACGTCTGGGACGGGCATCTGGCCGCGCACGGCGCCGAACTGCTGGCGCAGCGGCTGCGGCTGGTGCACGAACTGCACCCCTATCTCGAACAGGCCTACCGGTCCATCGC
Source organism: Nocardia sp. 852002-20019_SCH5090214 (assembly GCF_001665865.1). NCBI lineage: Bacteria > Bacillati > Actinomycetota > Actinomycetes > Mycobacteriales > Nocardiaceae > Nocardia > Nocardia sp. 852002-20019_SCH5090214. Next base: position 12,413 of record NZ_LZMK01000158.1, read on the forward strand.
CCCGGAATCGCGGACCGCGGCCATCCGCTACCGCAGTTCCGCGCTGCCCGAGGAGTTCCTCGATCCACAGCGTTCTCCACAGTCCGACGATGTCGAGGCGCTGGAGGCGAATATGTTGAGCGAGTTGGCATCCGCGCGCGGCAAGGAACTCGAGCGCGGGGTCTGCCTGGTCGGCCCGCATCGCGACGATCTGGATCTGATGCTCGGTTCGGCACCCGCGAAAGGCTTTGCCAGCCACGGGGAATCGTGGTCGTTCGCGCTGGCCCTCCGGCTGGGCGCCTTCGAACTGCTTCGCAGCGCGGGTACCGATCCGGTCCTGCTGCTCGACGATGTCTTCGCGGAATTGGACCGGCGTCGTCGCACCGCGTTGGCCGCGGTGGCCGCCGGGGCCGAACAGGTGCTGATCACGGCCGCGGTGCCCGAGGACGTGCCGCCGGAACTCGAGGCGAATCCGGTCCGGGTCGAGACCGACGGCGTCGCGGACGGGCGGACCTCGCGCATCGTCGAGCCGCCGACCCTCGCGGACGAGACCCTCGCGGACGAGAGCGCCGAAGGCCGGCACATCGGCTGAAGCTGTCGGACCCAGCGGCTAGCCTTGCCGCAACGTAGTGACCGGAAAGGAGTCGAAGGTGGCCGCAGACCCCGGGCGCGAAGACGGCTCCCCGCCGTCCACCGGCCCCGAACCGGAACTGCGTGGTGTCGACCTGGCTCGTCGTGCCCTGGAGGAGGCGCGCGCCGCGGCTCGCGCCAGCGGTAAGGCGGTCGGCCAGGGGCGCGCCTCACCGCGTAAGGGCGGGGTTCGAGCACTCCGCCGGCGTTCCGGCTGGTCCGGTGCACGGCCCGACGACCGGGATCCGCAGCTGCTGTCCGCACTGGCAGGATCGCTCGCCAGGAGTCGCGGGTGGTCCGGAAAGGTCGCCGAGGGAATGGTTTTCGGCCGGTGGTCGGCCGTGGTCGGCGACGACATCGCGGCACACGCCGACCCGGTATCGCTCACCGACGGCGTGCTGAGTATCCAGGCCGAATCCACCGCCTGGGCCACTCAGTTGCGAATGCTGCAGTCGCAGCTACTGGCGAAGATCAATGCCGCGGTCGGTCAGGGCGTGGTCACCTCGCTGAAGATCAGCGGTCCCGCCGCGCCGAGTTGGCGCAAGGGTGAGCGTCATATCAAGGGGCGGGGTCCGCGCGACACCTACGGCTGATCCGCGGGCGCCGAGTTTCACGTGGAACCGGTGCGCAGTCCGGCGGCCGGCCGAACCACATCGGCGTAACTTCGCGCCGCGGGATCCGAGTGCCCGTCGCTTTCGCTGAGGCTCACGGGAGCGGGTTCGCCCATAACCGGACCCGGCGGCGACCGATTTCACGCACTCACGACGCTCTCAGGGGTGTCATAGGTGCATCCTGTGCCGGGGGTACCAGTAGGATGGAAGAGTAACTAGCGGCGATACCTTCGGCGCGTTCCGTGCAGCACGCGCGAGGACCCGTAATTCTCGAGCAGTTCGAAATCTCGAGCAGAGGCCATACGGGGCTCGGGCTGTGTGTGTTGTCCGACGTCGCATCGAGGGATCAGCAAGTAAGGAGAGCTACCGAGCAGTGGCTGCCAACGACTCCAACGCAAGCGGCTCGTCCAAGGCGAAAGCGGGCAACAAGGACTACGGTGCCTCCAACATCACCGTTCTCGAGGGACTCGAGGCGGTCCGCAAACGCCCCGGTATGTACATCGGTTCCACCGGTGAGCGCGGTCTGCACCACCTGATCTGGGAGGTTGTGGACAACTCCGTCGACGAGGCGATGGCCGGCTACGCCAGCCGAGTCGACGTGACCCTGCTGGCCGACGGCGGCGTCGAGGTCGTCGACGACGGCCGCGGTATCCCGGTGGCGATGCACGCGACGGGCGTGCCCACCATCGAGGTCGTCATGACCCAGCTGCACGCCGGCGGCAAGTTCGACTCGGACGCCTACGCCGTATCCGGTGGTCTGCACGGTGTCGGTATCTCGGTGGTGAACGCGCTGTCGAGCCGGATGGTGACCGAGATCGACCGCGACGGCTTCCACTGGAGCCAGGAGTACAAGGACGCCAAGCCCGGCAAGCTGGTCAAGGGTGAGCCCACCGACCGGACCGGCACCACGCAGCGCTTCTGGGCGGATCCGGACGTCTTCGAGACCACGACCTACAACTTCGAGACGATCTCGCGCCGGCTGCAGGAGATGGCCTTCCTGAACAAGGGCCTGACCATCACCCTCACCGACGAGCGGGTGAGCGATGCCGAGGTCACCGACGAGGTGGTCAGTGAGACCGCCGAGGCCCCCAAGCACGACGAAGGCGCGGCCGCGCCCGAGCACAAGGTCAAGACCCGGACCTATCACTACCCGGGCGGCCTCGAGGACTTCGTCAAGCACATCAACCGCACCAAGCAGCCGATCCACAACACGGTCGTCTCGTTCACCAGCAAGGGCACCGGCCACGAACTCGAGGTCGCGATGCAGTGGAATTCGGGTTACTCCGAATCCGTCCACACCTTCGCCAACACCATCAACACCCACGAGGGTGGCACGCACGAAGAGGGCTTCCGCGCGGCGCTGACCACAGTGGTCAACAAGTACGCCAAGGACAAGAAGCTCCTCAAGGAGAAGGACGGCAACCTCACCGGCGACGACATCCGCGAGGGTCTGGCCGCCATCGTGAGCGTCAAGGTCAGCGAGCCGCAGTTCGAGGGACAGACCAAGACGAAGCTCGGCAACACCGAGGTGAAGTCGTTCGTCCAGCGCACCTGCAACGAACATCTGGCGCACTGGTTCGAGGCCAATCCGGCCGATGCCAAGACGATCGTGCAGAAGGCGGTGTCCTCGGCGCAGGCTCGCGTCGCCGCCCGCAAGGCTCGTGAGCTGGTCCGGCGCAAGAGCGCGACCGATCTGGGCGGATTGCCGGGCAAGCTGGCCGACTGCCGGTCCAAGGATCCGAGCAAGTCCGAGATCTACATCGTCGAGGGTGACTCCGCCGGTGGCTCGGCGAAATCCGGCCGCGACTCGATGTACCAGGCGATCCTGCCGCTGCGCGGAAAGATCATCAACGTCGAGAAGGCGCGCATCGACAAGGTCCTCAAGAACAACGAGGTCCAGTCGATCATCACCGCCTTCGGCACCGGTATCCACGACGAGTTCGACATCTCGAAGCTGCGGTATCACAAGATCGTGCTGATGGCCGACGCCGACGTCGACGGCCAGCACATCTCGACGCTGCTGCTCACCCTGCTGTTCCGCTTCATGCGCCCGCTGGTCGAGCACGGTCACGTGTATCTCGCCCAGCCGCCGCTGTACAAGCTGAAGTGGCAGCGCTCCGAGCCGGAATTCGCCTACTCGGACCGCGAGCGCGACGGTCTGCTGGAGGCCGGTCTGGCCGCCGGCAAGAAGATCAACAAGGACGACGGTGTCCAGCGCTACAAGGGTCTCGGCGAGATGAACGCCAAGGAACTGTGGGAGACCACCATGGATCCCTCGGTGCGGGTGCTTCGTCAGGTGACGTTGGACGACGCGGCCGCGGCCGACGAGTTGTTCTCCGTGCTGATGGGTGAGGACGTCGAGGCGCGTCGCAGCTTCATCACCCGCAATGCCAAGGACGTTCGCTTCCTCGACGTGTAGCCGGCGCTGCGCAGCACACTGCGCGCCCGTCCACATGCCGAGCCCTATGCACAGGCCCTCTAAGGAGACTTCATGACCGAGACCACGCTGCCGCCCAACGGTGGTGCGGGCGACCGGATCGAGCCGGTCGACATTCAGAACGAAATGCAGAGCAGCTACATCGATTACGCGATGAGCGTGATCGTGGGCCGCGCGCTGCCGGATGTGCGCGACGGGCTCAAGCCGGTGCACCGGCGCGTGCTCTACGCGATGTACGACAACGGCTACCGGCCCGACCGCGGCTACGTGAAATCCGCGCGCCCGGTCGCCGAGACCATGGGTAACTACCACCCGCACGGCGACGCCTCGATCTACGACACCCTCGTGCGCATGGCGCAGCCGTGGTCGCTGCGGTATCCGCTGGTCGACGGCCAGGGCAACTTCGGTTCCCGCGGTAACGACGGTGCCGCCGCCATGCGGTACACCGAGTGCCGGCTCACCCCGCTGGCGATGGAACTGCTCCGCGAGATCGATCACGAGACGGTCGATTTCACGCCGAACTACGACGGCCGCTCCCAGGAGCCCGTGGTTCTCCCCAGCCGGGTGCCGAACCTGTTGATGAACGGGTCCAACGGCATCGCCGTCGGTATGGCGACCAATATCCCGCCGCACAACCTGAACGAGCTGGCGGATGCCATCTACTGGGCGCTGGACAACTACGACGCCGACGAGGAGACCACCCTCGCGGCGTGCATGGAGCGCGTCAAGGGACCGGACTTCCCGACCTACGGCCTGATCGTCGGAAGCCAGGGCATCCACGACGCCTACACCACCGGTCGCGGCTCCATCCGGATGCGCGGTGTGGTCGAGATCGAAGAGGACAATCGGGGTCGCACCACGATCGTCATCACCGAGCTCCCGTACCAGGTCAACACCGACAACTTCATCAACTCGATCGCCGAGCAGGTCAAGGACGGCAAGATCGCGGGTATCTCCGATATCCACGACGAGTCCTCCGACCGCGCGGGTATGCGGATCGTGGTCACGGTCAAGCGCGATGCCGTGGCGAAGGTGGTGCTGAACAACCTCTACAAGCACACCCAGCTGCAGACCAGCTTCGGCGCCAACATGCTGTCGATCGTCGACGGCGTACCGCGCACGCTGCGGCTGGACCAGATGATCCGGCTCTACGTCGATCACCAGTTGGACGTCATCGTCCGGCGCACCCGCTACCTGCTGCGCAAGGCCGAGGAGCGGGCGCACATCCTGCGCGGCCTGGTCAAGGCGCTGGACATGCTCGACGAGGTCATCGCCCTCATCCGGCGTTCGGCCAACACCGACACCGCGCGCACCGGCCTGATGGAACTGCTCGAGATCGACGAGATCCAGGCGACCGCCATCCTCGACATGCAGCTGCGGCGCCTGTCGGCCCTGGAGCGGCAGAAGATCGTCGACGAATTGGCCCGCATCGAGGCCGAGATCGCCGATTTGAAGGACATTCTGGAGAAGCCGGAGCGTCAGCGTGCCATCGTGCGCGACGAACTGGCCGAAATCGTCGAGAAGTACGGCGACGACCGCCGCACCAAGATCGTCGCGGCCGACGGTGACGTCGCCGACGAAGATCTGATCGCTCGCGAGGACGTCGTGGTCACCATCACCGCGACCGGCTACGCCAAGCGCACCAAGACCGACCTGTACCGCAGCCAGAAGCGCGGCGGCAAGGGCGTGCAGGGCGCCGGCCTCAAGCAGGACGATCTGGTCAAGCACTTCTTCGTGACCTCGACCCACGACTGGCTGCTGTTCTTCACCAACCTCGGCCGGGTCTACCGGGCCAAGGCCTACGAGCTGCCCGAGGCCAACCGCACCGCGCGCGGCCAGCACGTGGCCAACCTGCTGGCGTTCCAGCCGGAGGAGAAGATCGCCCAGGTCATCCGGATCAAGACCTACGAGGACGCCCCCTACCTGGTGCTGGCCACCCGCAACGGCCTGGTGAAGAAGTCGAAACTGACCGACTTCGACTCCAACCGCACCGGTGGCATCGTCGCGGTGAACCTGCGCGACAGTGACGAATTGGTCGGCGCCGCACTGTGTTCGGCCGACGACGATCTGCTGCTGGTGTCCGCGCACGGACAGTCGATCCGGTTCACCGCCAACGACGAGGTGCTGCGTCCCATGGGCCGCGCCACCTCGGGCGTGCAGGGTATGCGCTTCAACGCCGACGATGAGCTGTTGTCGCTCAACGTGGTTCGGGACGGCACCTATCTGCTGGTCGCGACCGCGGGCGGATACTCCAAGCGCACCGCGATCGAGGAGTACACCGCGCAGGGCCGCGGCGGTAAAGGTGTGTTGACGATTCAGTACGACCCGAAGCGTGGCAGTCTGGTAGGAGCGCTCATCGTCGACAACGATGACGAGCTCTATGCCATCACGTCCGGCGGCGGTGTCATCCGGACGGCGGCGAATCAGGTACGCAAGGCGGGCCGGCAGACCAAGGGCGTGCGTTTGATGAACCTCGGCGAGGGCGATACCTTGCTCGCGATCGCGCGTAACGCCGATGAGCCCGACCAGGTTTCCGGGGAAGAAGAGGCCTGAGGCTCGGATTAGCGTTAGGTTCTGGAAGCGGTAATTTCTCCACAAGCAGCGGCGCCACGACGGATCGAAGGATTCTGCATTGACCACTCCGAATCAGCCGAACGACGAGCGAAACCACGCCAACGGTGTGACCGAGCGGATCGCACCGTCACCGATTCCGCCGCGGCCGGCGCCGCGGTCCGGGTCGTCGGCCGACAACGGCTCGGGTAGTTCGTCCGCAAACCCCGAGTCGCAGGGCGATTCCGCGAAATCCGGCGCTGCGGCGCCGGAGGCCGCCGAGGCCGGTGAGGGTCGTGGTGGTTCTCGCTTCGAGGAGGGTTGGTCGCAGCTGCCGCAGCGGGAGCCGCAGTCGAATCTGAATCGCCCCGGCCAGGCTCCCGTGCAGGGCCGGGCGAACCCCCAGACCGGACTCGGCGGCGGGGTTAAGAACGCCCGTACCACCACCGACCTCGCGGCCAAGGCGGCGCGCAAGGAAGCGGCGATGGTGAAATCCGTCGGCATCGACGGACCGACCCGCAGCATCGCCCGTCCGGAACTGATCAAGGATCTGCCCGATCTGTCGGATCTGCGGCATCCGCTGCCGCAGGCGGACGCCGGTGCGGCACAGTCGGTTCCGATGGCGGTGAAGACCGCGGCGCCGACCGTCTCGCCGGCCGCGCAGGCGGCGGTCGCCCAGGCGGTGACCAGCGGTGAGCCGTTGCGCGCGACCGTGCAGGTGCGCCATATCGACCCGTGGTCGACGTTGAAGGTTTCGCTGGTGATCAGCGTCGCCATGTTCTTCGTGTGGATGCTGGCCGTCGGATTCCTCTACATCGTGCTCTCCGGCATGGGTGTGTGGGACCGCCTGAACAGCACCTTCACCGACATGGTGAACGACAACAACTCCTCGGCGACGACGATCATCGACGCCGGCAGCGTATTCGGATACGCGGCCGTCATCGGCCTGATCAACGTGGTGCTGTTCACCGCGCTCTCGACGGTGGGTGTCTTCATCTACAACCAGTGCACCGATCTGGTGGGCGGCGTGCAGGTGACGCTGGCCGATCCGGACTGACGCTCCGCGACGAACGGCCGGCCGGTTCTCACCGGACCGGCCGTTCGTGCTTTATGGGTGCTTTGACCAGGCGTTTTGGAGAGCAATCGGGGGGTTGTGTAGTCTCTACCGAGTCAGTCACGACAGCATGTCGAGTCGAGACGAAACACTACGGGCCTATAGCTCAGGCGGTTAGAGCGCTTCGCTGATAACGAAGAGGTCGGAGGTTCAAGTCCTCCTAGGCCCACATTCGCATACCTGGTCGTCGACGACGGCCGAGGGGGCCTTAGCTCAATTGGCAGAGCACTGCCTTTGCAAGGCAGGGGTTAGGGGTTCGATTCCCCTAGGCTCCACTTCTTCTTCTCACGATCCGGGGGGATCCGATCCGTCTCTCTCGCCGGTTCCTGTCGCGCCGATACACCTCACGCAGCGCTGCCGGTACCGCGTCGTCGATGCCGGAAGCCGTGGCTGCCGGGGCGGTCGCGGCACAGTAGGGTGGACGGCATGAAACTTCTTCTGACGATCGGTGCCATTGCCGCAGTTGTCTTCGCCGTCACCAAGGTTCGCAAGCGGAGCGAGGCGGATCTGTGGCACGAGGTGACCGCGCGCTGAGCCGCCACGCTCACCGGGGCCTTAGCTCAATTGGCAGAGCACTGCCTTTGCAAGGCAGGGGTTAGGGGTTCGATTCCCCTAGGCTCCACAAACCCCGCAGCTCCACAAACCCCGCAGCTCCACAAACCCCGCAGCTCCACAAACCCCGCAGCTCCACAAATTCCACAGCTCCACAAATTCACGGCCGGGCCAGCAGGTCGATGACCGCCTGCACTTCCTCCGGTGTCGGGGTCGGCAGATTGTCGCGGCCGTGGATCAGCCCGATCCCCAGATACACCATCGCGCCCGCGCGCAGCCGCGCCTGTCCCGGCTCGAAACCCAGATCGAGCATCGCCGTCTGCACGGTCCGGAAGATGCGCTGATCCAGTGCCCGGACCGCCGCCGCCACCGTGTCGTCGGTGCGTGACCACTCCCGCACCGAGGCCTCCACCATCCAGTGCTGCGGATCCACCAGCATGGCCGCCATCTGTTCGATGCGGGACTCGACCGGAATCGAATCCAAGGCGGCGAGGGCCCGGACCGCCTCACTCTGCATTTCGCCCCACCGGTCGGCCATCGCGGCCATCAGTTGTTCGAGATCGTCGAAATGCCAGTAGAAACTACCCTTGGTGACGCCCAGTTCCTCGCACAGCCGGGGAATCCGGATCGCGGTCACACCCTCGCGCGCGAGGAGATCCAACGCGCCGTTCACCCAGTCGTCGTACGACAGCCGCGTCGTCTGACGGCGGTTGCGATGTTGTGCCTCCGCTTTTCTGGAGGCCGCCTTTCCGGACACCGCCTTCTTGGACGTGACCGGGGCCTTCTTCGGTGCCGTCATCCATTCACCGCCGAGTCGCCCAGGTCCATAACCCGATCGTAGGGGAGCCGGCCCGCTGTGGATTCGACATGCGCACGGCCCACCTCCTCGCACCGTTCAAACGAGTACCGTCTACTGTACTCAATGGTATGGTCGCTGCGACGGGTGACGATCGATGTCACCTCGGAAGGTGCGAGGGATGAATCGACCGATCGGCCGCCGTGCGATGCTGCGCGGTATCGGCGCGGGTCTGACGGCCGCGGTGGCCGGGCGCGCGGCGACAGTCACGGCCGATCCCGTGCCGGGCGGATTCGAGAGCCCGCTGTTGTTCCACTCGCCCCCGATGCAGCCTTTCGTGGACGAACTCCCGCGGCCGCCCGTCGTCACCGGCAGTCACCTGGACCTTGTCGCGACCACCACCAGCCATCGTTTTCACCGCGATATGCCCGCGGTGCCCGCCTTCGGATACAACGATCAGACCTATCTGGGCCCGACCGTCGAACACGAAGCCGGCCGGCCGCTGACCGTCCGGTTCCACAACCGGCTCGGCGCTCATCCGTTCGCGGCCGATATCGACACCACCCTGCACGGGGTGCCGGAGAGCTACCGGACCACGGTTCCCGCCTCGCTGCATTTGCACGGCGGAGTGACTCCGCCCGCCAGTGATGGGCACCCGGAACAACTGGTCATGCCGGGACAACACCTCGATCACGACTTCCCGCTGCGGCAGTCGGCCGGTCACCTCTGGTACCACGACCACGCGATGGGGATCACGCGGGCGAATGTCTACGCCGGATTGACCGGCATGATGCTGCTGCGCGACGAATTCGACACGGGAGCTCCGGACAATCCGCTCGGACTGCCGGCGGGGGAGTTCGAGATACCCCTGGTGCTGCAGGAGAAGTTGTTCGCCCCCGACGGCCGCCAGAGTCTGCGCTCGACCGCGGTGGTGCCACCGGGTTCGTGGGAAGGCGGTGCGGTCGGCGACGTCGGAGTGGTGAACGGGGTGGTGTGGCCACAGCTGCCGGTCGCGCGCGGGCTGTATCGGTTCCGTGCGATCAATGCCGCCTCGTTCAGTACGTGGAATCTGTTCTTCGGCAATCGGATGCGGTTCTGGGTGATCGGAAACGACCACGGACTGCTGGATGCGCCGGTGCCGGTACGCAATCTACGACTCGCTCCGGCCGAACGGGTGGATCTCCTGGTGGATTTCGCCGAGCTCGCGCCGGGGGAGACGGTCGAACTATGCAACGACGAAGCACCGGTGTTCCAGGCGTCGATCCTGGGCGAGGTCGCGATGCCGGTGTTCTGCCGCTTCCGCGCCGAGGATCGCACGGGGTTGCGCGGGCCGGTCCCGCAGACGCTGCGCGGTGGACCGCCACAGCCCGCGCCGCTGCCGCCGGTGCCGGTGCCGACTCTGTCGCGGACCCTCACGGTCAGCCAGCCGTACGAACTGCGGATGCCGCCCGCGATCATGTCGTTGAACAACCTGCGCTATTCGGATCCGGATATCGAAATGCCGCGGCAGGGCACGACCGAGGTGTGGAACATCGTCAACATCACGCCCGATCCCCATCCCATCCACATCCACCTGGTGGATTTCCGCATCCTGAGCCGTACGCCGCTGCGCACTGTGGATTACCAACTCGCTCATCCCCAACCGGCGATCGGCACCCGGTGGACTCCCGATCCGGAGGGCTTCCTGGCCGGGCCGCCGCAGCCGCCGGCGCCGTGGGAGAGCGGCCGTAAGGATGTGGTGCGAGTCGACGGCGGCACCGTCACCCGGATCGTGGTGCGATTTCCGACCGCCGACGAACTCGGATTCGATCCCGACGCGCCCTTTACCGGACTCACCGCGCCCATGCCGGGTGCGGCGCATTCGGCGGAGCATGCCGCGCATCGGGATTCGGATCTGCGCGGCTTCGTCTGGCACTGCCATCTGCTCGATCACGAGGACCACGACATGATGCTGCGATTCCGAACGGTGCGGTGAAATGACGACACAGATACGAACCCTGAAATGCCCCAGCGCTTTCCGGTATTGGGAGGCGAAGCAGCAGCCCGCCGTGCAGCGCTTGGAAGCGATCGTGCGGAAAGTGACCGGGGCCGAACTCTTTCCCACCGACGAGCAGGCCCGGGCTCTCACCGAGGATCTGTTCGCCGGTGATCCGGTCGCCGAACGATTCGTCGCCGAGGTGATGCACGGTCCCGGTGGTTCGGCACAGGGCCGCGCACTGCTGGACCGGGCCTTGGCCGAGGGGATCGATGCCGTTCCCGAGGCGCCGGATTCGATGCGCGAACTGTTCGCCGAATTCGACACCGTGCCCGAGTGGGTGCGTCCCGAATTGGTCGAACAGGGCGCGGCCATCTGGCGGCGCTGGGGCACCATGCTGTTCAGCTTCGCGGGTGCGGAAACACTGGAGATGTACACCGAATCGGCGGTCGCGACTCCGCTGTCGCTGGCGGGCGGATATGCCGGAAACAGTGCGCTGCGCAGGTATTTGGAGACCTGCCGATTCTGGATGGACGTCTCGCAGCCGAATGCGCTGCTCACCCCGGGGTCGACCGGGCGCGCCACCGCGCTCAAGGTCCGGGTGATGCACGTGTCGGTGCGCGCACGGGTGGCCGGCCATCCCGAATGGGATATCGACAAGTGGGGGCTGCCGATCAGCCAGACCTATCAGTTGCTGACCCTGATCGCGGGCAGTGTGACACCCGGCCTCGGGCTGTGGGCGCTGGGATATCAGACGACGCCGTCGGAAATCCGCGCGCTGCTGCACTTTCAGAAGTACATGGGATATCTGCTGGGCGTGCGGTTGCAGTGGCATCCGGAAACCGTGGTCGACTCGCTGCGGGTGCTGGCGATGACCATCGCCTCGCGTTCCTACGACGCCGGTGCGCACGGCGCGGAATTGATCGAGTCCTATCCCGCCGCGTTCGCTCCCCGCCCCGAACACCGCGGCGTGAGCCGGCTGCGCGCCGCCTACAACTACCGCATCAACTCCGTGTATTCGGCGATGTACATGGCGCCGGGCACGCGGCGCAAATACCGTATGCCCCCGGCCTTTCCCTGGTTGCTGATTCCGGTGCTGCGGTTTCCGCTCATCACCGCGATGGAATTCGTGCGCCGGATACCGCCGGTCGGGCGGGTGCACGAGAAGGTGATGGTGCGGCACCGAGAGAACTGGTACCGGGCCCAAATGCAGGGCAGAGAAGCGGAATTCGATGCGAGCGGAGCGTTGCGGCGATGAACGACACAGCCATTGTGGAGGCGTGGAACGGTCCCGGCCGCCGGGACGGTGAACTCACCACGGTCGAACCGCGCCACAACGCACTGCATCCCGCGGCGAGTTCGCTCGCCTTCGAGCACTGGTATTTCGACGCACATCTCGACAGCGGGCATACCGTCGTCGGATTCCTCACCAAACGCCGCCCGGAGGATTTCCCGCACGCGCGTCCCTGGGTCGAGCTGATGGTCTACGAACCGGACGGCACCCGTCGGCAGGTCTCGCGCAAATATCCCCGCAATCAGGCGTCGTTCGACGCGCAGTCGTGTGATGTGCGGATCGGAGACAACCGGGCCTACACCGAATTCCGGCCCGACGGATTGCCGACGCATCACCTGAGACTGGCCGAGGACGGTTTGGTTTTCGACCTGCGCTTCGACAACGAACTGCCGAGCTGGATGCCTGGTAAGGGGGAGACGCATTTCGGCGGCGGTGATTCCTTCGGCTGGGTCGTCGGCGCGCCGCGCGCACGGGTGAGTGGCACCGTGACCATCGACGGCGTCGAGCGGTCCGTCACCGGTCGCGGGTACGCCGATCACAACTGGGGCGTCGGCGATATGCGCAAGATCATCGAGCGCTGGCACTGGGGGCGGCTGTATGTGGAGGACTATTCGCTGCTGTTCGCCGACGTGCTGACCCAGCAGCGACGCGGCGCGCACGAGATCGCGCCGCTCATGCTGGCCCACCACGACCGCGTCGTTCTCTCGACCGGCGAAACGACGCTGCGCGAGGGACCGGCGCGTTTCGACGCGACCGCCGGGCGCGGCTATCCGGAGTGGATCGAACTGCGCGTACCCGATCGGGTCGAATTGCGGCTGACAGTGGATCGGGTGATTCACGCCCACGATCTCCTCGACGATATTCCGCTGGTGGGCACCCGGCTGCTGAAACCGCTGGCGCACAAGTTGATCGGACATCCGGGCTATTTCCGATTCGAATCCACCTTCGAACTGACCGTGCTCGGCGGTGCGGAACCGGTCCGCCGCACCGGCACCACCTTGCACGAATTGGTGGCGCTCACCTGAGACTTGCGCGGTTCGCGCATCCGCGGTGCAAGGACGCTGCAAGCGGTTGGCGGCAGGGTCGATGTCATGAGCGAGACATTCGATGTGGTGGTCGCCGGGGCGGGCCCGGTCGGACTGATGCTGGCCTGTGAACTGCGGCTGGCCGAGGTCGAGGTGCTGGTCGTGGAGCGGCTGACGGAGATCGATCGGACCATCAAGGCCGGAGCGATCAATGTGCCGACGGCTCAGGCCTTCGATCGGCGCGGACTGTTGCCCGAGTTGCTGGCGCATCAGCAGGCGGCGATCGAGCGGATGAACGCGTTCGACGTCCGGAGGGTGGCCGCGAACCGGCCGCCGATCGCGGGACATTTCGCCGGAATCATGTTGTCGTTCGACCTGATCGACGCCGAAGACCCGGCGTTCGCGGGGGTGGGGCCAGCGGGCCGGGCCGTCCTGGTGAGCCAGCAGGGCATCGAGGAGATTCTCGGTGCGCGCGCCGCGGAACTCGGCGTCGTGGTGCGCCGGGGCGTAGAAGTGACCGATCTGACCGACCACGGCGACGGCGTGACCGTGCGCTGCCGGGCCGCCCAGGGTGGTGGTGCCGGGAGCTGTGGCGGCGAGGAGATACGTGCCTCGTGGTTGGTGGGTTGCGACGGTGGACGCAGTACCGTCCGCACACTCGCCGGCTTCGACTTCCCGGGCATCGGGCCGGAGATCACCGGACGGCAGGCGGTGGTCGAGATGTCGGAAACCGAAGGGCTGCAACTCGGTTGGCACGACACCGAGCACGGCATCTACGTCTACGGGCCGACTCCCGGCCGCTTCCTGACCGTGGAACTCGACGGACCGCCGATCGATCGCGACGCGCCGATCACGGCCGCCGAGCTGGAGGCGAGCCTGCGTCGCGTTTCCGGGGCGCCCGTGCGGGTCTCGGCGGTGCATTCCGCCACCCGGTTCACCGACAACACCCGTCAGGTGCCGGACTACCGCAAGGGCCGTGTGCTGCTCGCCGGTGATGCGGCGCATGTGCATTCGCCGTTCGGCGGACAGGGCCTGAATCTCGGAATCGGCGATGCGGTCTGCCTGGGCTGGAAGCTCGCCGCGGTTGTCGACGGGCGGATGGACGAGCGGCTCCTGGACACCTACACCGCCGAGCGGTATCCGATCGGCGCCTGGGTGCTGGAATGGACCCGGGCGCAGGTCGCGCTCATGCGACTGGACCGCCGCAGCAAGGCGCTGCGGGCGGTGATGTCGGAGCTACTGTCCACCGGCGACGGCGCGACCGCCGTGTTCAAGCGGATTTCCGGTGTGCTGCACCGCTATCATCTGGGCGGCGACCACGAGCTGATCGGCACCATCGCTCCCGATCGCGATCTGTCCGACGGGACCCGCGTGGCGGAGCACTTCGCCACCGGTCAGGGTGTGCTGTTCGATTTCGCCGACTCCGCGCAGCTGCGCGCCGCGGCGGCGCCGTGGCAGGACCGGATCCGGATCGTCACGACGAAGCCGTTGGACGCCTCGGACGTGCCCGGCTCCCGCGATGCGGCCGGCGTGCTCGTCCGTCCGGACGGCTACGTCGCCTGGGCCGCCACCGACGGCACCGAAGGTTTGACGACCGCGCTGACTCGCTGGTTCGGCCGGTGAGCGGGATTTCTCGTCGGCTCGTTCGGGCGTGTTATATGTGACTGCGCGTAGCGGGCAGATGTGCTGCTTGCCTACGATCGCAGAGCTATTGTTCGTCGAGGTGCCGGTGTGGTCCGGCGCGTGCTGCGGGACGTCCGCTGTTCATCGCGCGGCATGCCGCCGATACCGAAGCGCTGGCCCGGATGGAAGCGGTCGACCGCTTCATGGCGCCGATGCCCGGTTATCTCGGCCGTTCGCTGTGGCAGATCTATCGCAGTCTGGTGTTGCGAAACGAGCTGGCGGACGGCGTGATTCGACTGCGCTCGGATCTCGTCGTGGATCTGTCGAAACTGACCTGCCGGGTCCTGCTGATCGGCAGCCGCACCGATATGCTCGTGCCCGCCCGGTCCACCCGCCGCGGAGTCGAGCTGCTCACCGGTGCCGCCGACGTGCGATTCGCGGAGGTGACCGGCGGACATCTGGGCCTGATGGTGGGTCCCGACGCGGCCGGCTCGACCTGGCCCGCGATCGGCGAATTCCTCGGCGAATCCGGAGATTCCGATCAGATCAAACCGAGCTCGCGCGCCCGCGCGATGGCCTCGGCCCGGGAACCGCTGCCCAGCTTGTGATAGATCCCGCGCAGGTGTGTTTTGACGGTGTTGATCGAAACG
Organism: Nocardia sp. 852002-20019_SCH5090214; assembly: GCF_001665865.1. Classification (NCBI taxonomy): domain Bacteria; kingdom Bacillati; phylum Actinomycetota; class Actinomycetes; order Mycobacteriales; family Nocardiaceae; genus Nocardia; species Nocardia sp. 852002-20019_SCH5090214. The sequence goes on from NZ_LZMK01000158.1 coordinate 27,649, forward strand.
CCCATGCCCTCGGCGATATTGAGCGTCGTCATCCCGGACGGCAACTGGCGCAACACCGACATCTCGGTTTCGGTCAATCCTGGATTGTGGGCCGCGCCGCGAGCCGACGGGTGCGACCGGATCAGATCGACCAGCCGGTCGTGGTGACCGAAGCGGCCGACCGAACCGTCCAGTAACGCAACGGTTCCCGGCACCTCCAGGAACGGGCGCACGATCCGGTCGTCGGCAGCGTGAGTCAGCGCCTGCGCCACCGCCTCGTAGGCCTTGACCGGGCGGTCCAGATGGGCGGACGCGGAGGCATACAGGAGCCATGCCGTGACGGAGGTGAGCGGGGGCAGTCCGTCGGTCCGGCGCAGCAGTGGCTGGAGCAGCTCGAGTGTCGTCGACGAGGTCTGCGCATACTCCGACAGGCATGCCTGCGCCAGCACGACCTCGGGCGTATGGCCCAGTACCGCGACCGCTCGCTCGACCAGAGTCTGTGCGCCGACGCGGGATTGGATCCGCAGCAGGGCGAGGACCGTATGCAGGACCAGATTGCCAGAGGAGCGCGCCGGTGTCGGTTCGGCGAGCATGTCGAGCAGCTGAATCCGCAGCGTATCGGCAGCCAGGAAACGATCTGTGGCGGAATCGAATTCGATCAGCCGCAGAATCGCCTGCGCCTGACGGTCAGCGGCCGGCGCGGGAGACAGGCCGCTCGTCGTGGCGGGCGGTAGCTGGCCGTGCACATCGATCGGATCGCCCTGCAGATAGCGGGCGTACGCGATCATCGCCTGTGCGTGCGTCATCGCGGAATGTGTTCGCATTCCGTATTTCTCGGCGAGCTCCACGGCATGTTCGGCCCGCTTGCACATCACCGTGAGATGGCCGCCGATACCACCGCACAACGCCAGTCGCGTTGCCGCCGGCACGACGAAGCGACCCAGTCCGGCATGTTCGGCCAGCGCGAGCGCCTGCCAGAGCCCGGATTCCGCGCGCGCGACATCGCCGCGGTGCAGGTGCGCGTTGGCCAGCTGCAGGATGATGTAGCAGTCCAGTTCGGCATGCCCGGTCGGAGTGGGCGTCGCCGGATCGGGAGCGGCGGGTTCGGTGCCCGTCAGCACCGCGACATCGGCGGCCACGGCGCAGCGCAGCGCGGTCAGCCAGGACGCGGGCACCAGTGCGGACGCCGAACAGGGCTCTGCTTCGAGGCGATCCAGGTAGGCCGTGCAGGCCGCCACGTCTCCGCGGCCCACGGCCTCGGCGATGCGCAGCAGTTGGACGAATTGATCGTCGGCGAGTTCGCCGACGTCGTCCAATCGGGCGAAGAAGGACGGCCCGTCCCCGCCGAACACCAACCTCGGGCCGTGTTCGCGGATGAACCGCGACAGCTGTGGATGTCCCGGCACGGCGAGGACGTGATGCAGTGCGGCGGACGGCATCCGGGCATCGATGAACCACTTCGAACAGCTGCGGTGAATGCGCTGCAGCCGGTCCGGAAGTGAGCGTGCGGCTTCGGCGAGCAGATAGGCGCGCAGCATGGGGTGGTAGCTGTGCCACAGTTCGCCGTCGCGGGCGACGCAGGTGATCGGCAGATTGTTGCGCAGCAGATATTCCAGCGTGGCCGGGGCGGATTCGCCGACCAGCTCCGTGGCCAGCGCGACACTGAACTCCTCGGGCACCGCCGTGGCGAGCAGGAAATGCAGCGCATCGTCCGGCAACGCCCCCAGCAGCTCGCCGACGAGGAAGTCGCTGATGGCATGCGGTGCGCGGGCCAATGCCGCCAAGGCGGTGGGCCGGTCCTGCGGATTCGCGGCCAGATAGATCGCGGCTATTCGTACCAACGCGGCCCAGCCGCAGGTCAGTCGCTGAATGCCGGCGATATCGGCCGCGTTCAGGTGGAGGTCGTGCTGATCGAGCAGGGCCGCGGTGTGTTCGTCGTCGAGCGCGAGTTCGCGCGCCGTCAGCCGGGTGAGCCGGCCACTCAGCTCGAGGCCGTGCCATCGCAGCGGCGGATCGAACCGGCCGGTGACGATGGTTGTCAATGTGGGCGGTGCGTTTTCGACGACGTATTCCAATCCCGCGAGAGCCAACGGGTCGGTCAGCAGGTGGGCGTCGTCGAGGACCAGAACGGTCGGTTCGGCTCGGTCGGTCAACCGGTCCACCAGCGTCGCCGGTTCGGCGAGGGGGCCGGTGGGGTCCCGGTCGGGTGATCCGACGGGTAGGTCGAGCACTCCGGCGATCGCACGCCACAGATCGGCCGACTCACCGCGGCGGCCGGTGAAGGTCAGCCAGCCCACCCGGCAGGCGGAATGCCGGGGTGTCAGTCGCGCCACCCAGTCGGCGGCCAGGACGGTCTTGCCGGTTCCCGCGGGGGCGCAGATCAATACGGTCTGGCCGGCGCCGGTCGCCGCCGCCTCGTCGATGCGGGCGTGGGCAGCGGGAAGCGACAGCGGTACGAAGGAGAGTTCCGGCACGCCGAGTTGGAGGCCACTGCGAATGGCGGCAACGTTCGAGCTATCGGCTAGCGATCGCGTTGTTCTGGGCGAAGCGTTCAAAGCGCCTCCCGGAGCTGTGCCTTCGCCGAAGGCAGTGTCGGTGAAGCCTGCTTTCTCCAAACTGAAACGTACACTAATCATTTGCTGAATTCGGTCAAAATGTGCGTCCCATCATGATTTCGAATCGGTCTCGGGCCGTCGAATTCGGCCGTGGCGCAGGACGTAACGGGCCGGTCGGAGCCGTAGTGTCGGTCGGAGAATCGACACACCGGTCTGCGGCGGCGAGGTAATTCCGATGCAATTGCGACGAGATCGGCCCGCGCGGGCCGAGCGAAAAGCTCCGCCGCCCGCGTCCGGAGCGACATGGTCGCTACCGCGCGGTCTGATCGTGATGCTTTCGGTCGCCGGGGCCGTGGTGGCCGTCATGGGTATGAAGGCGTTCGCAGGCGTGCTCGGTCCCACCTTCCTGGCGCTGATGCTGACCATGGCCGTTCAGCCGGTGCAGACCTGGGTGCAACGGCGCGGCTGGCGGCCGTGGATCGGGATGGTGGCGGCCCTTTTCCTGGTCGTTCTGATTCTGCTCGTACTGATCGGGGCGCTGGTGCTCTCGGTCGCGCAATTGGCGTCCGAACTACCGAAATACTCCGACAAACTCGACGACATGCTCAACGGTGTGCGGAGTACCCTCGCCGATTTCGGGGTGGACACCGAGCAGATCCACAACGCCCTCAACGGTCTGGATGTGGGCAAGGTCGTCGATCTGCTGTCGGTCGCACTGAGCAACGCGCTCGGAATCTTCTCGAATCTGTTTTTCGTTCTGGCACTGCTGCTGTTCATGGCGATCGACGGCATGATGATCGATCGAAAATTGGCGGTGGTGGCCAAGGCACGGCCCGAAATCGCTTATGCGCTGGGTGTATTCGCCATCGGCACCCGGAAATATCTGGTGGTTTCCACGGTCTTCGGCTTGATCGTCGCCGTCTTCGACGGCGGTGCCCTGTGGTTGATGGGCGTGCCGCTTCCGGTGCTGTGGGCGCTGCTCTCCTTCATCACCAACTACATTCCGAATATCGGCTTCGTCATCGGCCTGATTCCGCCGGCGCTGCTGGCGCTGCTCGACAGCGGCCCGATGCTGATGCTGTGGGTGATCGTCGTCTATTCGGTGATCAATTTCGTGATTCAGTCGATCATCCAGCCCAAATTCGTGGGTGATGCCGTCGGCCTCAGCGTGACCGTGACGTTCCTGTCGTTGGTTTTCTGGTCGTGGGTCCTGGGCGCGCTCGGTGCGCTGCTGGCGATTCCGCTGACGCTGCTGATGAAGGCGCTGCTGCTCGATATCGATCCGACCACGCGGTGGGTCAACGTGCTGATCCAGGACCGGGCGCCCGATCCGGACGAGGAACCGTAGGCGGCGGCGACCCCACCTGGGGCCCAGCCGACGACCCAAGCCGACGAGTTCAGCCGGCGGAGTCGGGCAGTTGCGCCATCCCCAGCAGTGTCAGCCCGAGCGAATCGATGCGTGCCAGCACGCCACGCATGGCCGTGGTGTCGGAGAGGGTGCCGAACAGTGTGGTCGTCCCAGCCGACGAATGATCGCTGCGGCTCAATTCCGGAAATGCGGCCAGCGCCCGTTCGGACAATTCACCATCGATGACGAACTGATAGCGGATCGACAACGACCAACTCACCTCCTCGGCCGGGGTGCATGCGCGTCTCCAGGCTCGGGCACAACCGCTGGTAGTCGCCTCATCCGCCCGGGATGAGCTCGAGATCCGGCCGCGAACCGGTCCCGCGGGGCGACGGCGTCCGACACTCACCCGTCACGGGTGAAGCCATTGCGCACCGCGCTGGGCACATTCAGGGGAAGACCTCTCGGCTGGGAAGGAGTTCTGCCATGACCACAACCCCGCAGGAGCATCCCGTACGTCAGGGCATCGCCGCCGGAACATCGATCGGCGCGGCGATCCTGCTGATCACCGTCGGTGTGCTCTCGATCCTGGAAGGAATTTCGGCGGTCGCCAACGACAACCTCTTCGTCGTGGGCATCGACTACGTCTACCAATTCGACACCACGACCTGGGGATGGATCCACATCGTGCTGGGGATCCTGCTGGTCATCGCCGCCCTCGGTCTGATGGCCGGCACCACGTGGGGCCGGATCGTGGCAATCACGTTGGCGGCGTTGTCCATCCTCGCGAACTTCCTGTGGCTGCCCTACTACCCGGCATGGTCGATCCTGGTGATCGCGTTGAATGTCGTGGTCATCTGGGCGGTCGCCACCTGGCAGCCCGGCCCGGACCGCGTCTGATCCCCGCTTCGCCGGGCTGTGACAACCGGCTGTGACAAATAATCAGCCGGCGGCCCGGCCTCGGCGGGATCCGTATCGTCGGAATTATGGCCTCTCCGGAGCTGTCGAAGCTGGTTCAGTCGGTGGTCGAGCCCTATCTACTGGAGGGATCTCGCCGCTACAACCGGGTCGAGGTCGCGGAACTGTCGGGCGTACCGGCCGATCTGTCGCGGCGGCTGTGGGTTTCGCTCGGATTCCCGGCTCATGAGGACGACGCCGCGGTCGAATTCACCGACGGCGATGTCAACGCGGTCCGGAACTTCAGAAGTCTCGACGCGCTGGCCGGCGCCGATGTGCGCCGGCAGCAGGCGGCCGCGCGCACCCTCGGGCAGTCGATGGCGCGGCTGGCGGAATGGCAGGTCGATCTGGTCGCGGAGGAGATCGCCGACCGGATCCGTTCGATCACGGCGGGCGATCCCGCGGTGGACCAGGACAAGGTCGCCCGGGAGGCGACCGCCGAGGTGGTGTCGGCGCTGCAGCAACTGCAGGCCTACGCGTGGCGGCGCCATCTCGCGGCGGCGCTGACGCGGTCGCTGGCCGGTGACGGCACCGGAGAAACGTTGCGGGAGTTGGCCGTCGGATTCGCGGACATGGTCGGCTACACCCGGCTGACCCGGCATCTGGAAGCCGACGAACTGGACGATCTGCTGGAGTCGTTCGAATCCGTCACCACGAACGCGATCACCGCGAACGGCGGCTGGACCATCAAGAATGTCGGCGACGAGGTGATGTTCGCGGCCGAATCGGCGGTGGCGGCCGCCCGGATCGCATTGGCGATCCAGGAGGCCACGACGAGTGCCGGAACCACCCCTGAACTGCGGGTCGGGCTGGCTTACGGCCAAGTGTTGCAACGTTTCGGTGATCTCTACGGGTCGGTGGTGAATACCGCGGCGCGGCTGACCGGAGTCGCCCGGCCGGGCACGGTCCTGGTGGACGACGGCGCGGCAACACAATTGGCGGACGAGCCCGAGTTCTCGTTGCGGCATCTGCGCACTGTGCGGGTGCGCGGAATCAACCGTTTGGGTTCGCACGTGCTGCGGCGGAACGGTAGCTGACCGCCTCTGTCGTCGGATCCGAAAACGCTGTCGCACAAGGGTGGAGGCGGCGCAGACGCCGACCGGAAAAGTCCCGGAATTGGAAGCGGGCCTCGGCGAAGGGGGGGAGTTAGCCGAGGCCCGCGTAGGGTCGGCCCGGGGGGGAGGGGCCGACGTGACTGATCCTACGCGACGATTCTCGTTTGTGTCTGCATGAGGGGCGCTAGTTTCGGAATTTTTTTCTCTGGCGTGTTGCGGGGCGCGTCGTCCGGTTTGCCGGAGGGTTGATAGTCGGCGGGGAGGCATTCGTGAATTACGTTGTAACACAAAGGAATAAACTTGTTCCACGTGAAACGATCGGGCGTGGCGGGGCGCCTTCGCGAGCGTCGAATTCGGTAGCTGTGCGGGTGTGGCGGCGCACGACGGTGGGCGTTTTCACACCCTCGGGGCCCCGTGAGCGCCACGGCAGGTAGCCGTGCGGGCCGCACTCGAGTAGCCCGCTACTCGCGACCTTCGGGGCCGGCCGCGGGAGTATCGAGTCGGTCGCATCCCGCCGGCACCCCCGAGCACCGCCGGATCCCCGGGATGCGACCACCTCCGCCCTCTGCCCGGTCGGGGTTCGTCGCTCGGTCGATGTCCGATATGGGTTTATTCGGATGAACTTGTCGGTGGTGTGGGCAATACTGCACGGCAAGTAGCGAACCTCACATCCACATCGAACGGCAGGGGAAAAGCATGCCCGACGCCATCATCGCCGAGGGTTTGGTCAAGAAGTACGGACGGCTCGTCGCACTCGACGGGCTCGACCTAGCGGTTCCCGAGGGGACGGTGACCGCCCTGCTCGGCCCCAACGGATCCGGGAAAACCACGACGGTCCGGGTGCTCACCACACTGCTCACCCCTGATGCCGGCCGCGCCACGGTCGCCGGTATCGATGTGCTGCGCGAACCGCAGCGGTTACGCGCCCACATCGGTGCCTCCGGTCAGTACGCGGCCGTGGATGAATATCTCACCGGCTTCGAGAATTTGGAGATGGTGGGGAGGCTGTACCACCTGGGCATTCAGCGCAGTAAACAGCGTGCCCGGGAACTGCTCGAGCGCTTCCGGCTCAGTGAGGCGGCCGATCGGCCGGTGAAGGGCTACTCCGGCGGCATGCGGCGCCGGCTGGACCTGGCCGGAGCTCTGGTGGCGAATCCGCCGGTGCTGTTCCTCGACGAGCCGACCACCGGGCTCGATCCACGGGCCCGGATGGACCTGTGGGATGTGATCGAGGAACTCGTCGCCGGTGGTACCAGCCTCCTGCTGACCACGCAGTACATGGAAGAGGCGGACCGGCTGGCCGACACCATCGTGGTGATCGATCACGGCTCGGTCATCGCGCGCGGCACCGCCGACGAGTTGAAAGCTACGGTCGGGGGCGATCGGATCGAGTTGACGGTCGAGCATGTCGACGCGCTCGCCGTCGCCCAGCAGGCACTGGCCGGGCTGGCGGTCGGCGATATCCACGTCGAACCGGGGTTGCGGCGGCTCACCATTCCCGTCGACGACGGCTCGCAGGCCCTGGTCGACACCATCGAGCGGCTGTCCGCGCACCGGGTGCGCATCCAGGATGTGGGCCTGCGACGGCCCTCGCTCGACGACGTCTTCCTCACCCTGACCGGGCACGAGGCCGCCGACTCCATCGACCCGGCCGATGCCACGCAGACCCTCGAACAAGCCACGGAAGGACAGAGCAGATGATCACCGCCGCGGCCGACACCCGCAGACCGACCCTGGCCGAACGCGCGGCCACCGTGGCCGGGGACAGCCTGACCATTGCCAAGCGCAATGTCATCAAGATCAAACGAGTGCCCGACGTGCTGATCTTCTCGACGCTGTCGCCGATCATGTTCGTCCTGTTGTTCGCCTACATCTTCGGCTCGGCGATCAGCGTGCAGGGCACGTCGTACCGCGAATTCCTGATCGCCGGCATCTTCGCCCAGACCTCGGTCTTCGGCGCCACGTTCACCGGTACCAGCCTGGCCGAGGATATGCAGCGCGGAATCATCGACCGGTTCCGCTCACTGCCGATGGCACCGTCGGCGGTGCTGGTCGGGCGCACCGTGGCCGATGTCGCCATCAACGTGGTGAGCCTGGTCGTGATGTCGGTGACCGGTCTGCTCGTCGGCTGGCGCATCCACGGATCCTTCCTCGAGGCCGTGCTCGCCTATGCCTTGCTGTTGCTGTTCGCCTACGCGATTTCCTGGATCATGGCCGTGGTCGGTTTGCTGGTGCGGGCTCCGGAAGTGTTCAACAACGCCAGTTTCATGGTGATCTTCCCGCTGACCTTCATCGCCAACACCTTCGTGCCCAGCGAGGTGCTGCCGACGCCGCTGCGCGTCGTCGCGGAATGGAATCCGGTATCGGCGGTGACGCAGGCGACGCGCGATCTGTTCGGCAACACGAGTCCGACGAATCCGACGCCGGATGTGTGGTCGCTGCAGCATCCGGTGGCGACGACATTGATCTGGGTGGTGGCGATCCTGGCGATCTTCGTGCCGCTGGCGCTGCGTCAGTTCAAGCGGTCCGTCAGCCGGTGAGCCTCTCACCTGGCGCTACTGCGGGCGGCCCGTGCCTGTGACAGCATGGTGCCATGCAGTTGGGGAGTTCCCGGAAATCCGGTCGGTTGCGTAATCGGCTCATCGCGGCGGGCGTTGCCGCCGCCGCGGGCGGTGCCGCATGGGTGGCCGCCTCGCGTCGCCCGCAGCTTCCGGAGCCGGCCGCCGAACCGCCGCGGCTGGGATATGCGGGCGGAGCGACCGCGCCCGAGACGGCGGCCTCCACCGACGACGCGGCGCACACCGGCTAGGCGCGCCCCGCGAGTACGGACAGCCGACATGGCACGATATTCGGCGTGACCTCACCGAATCAGACCGCCGTGGCCGTCCTGCACACCAACCTCGGCGACATCAAGATCTCGCTCTTCGGTAACCACGCCCCGAAGACGGTGCGCAACTTCGTCGGCCTGGCCGACGGCAGCGCGGCCTACACGACGAAGAACGCCGGCGGCGGCACCTCCGGACCGTTCTACGACGGCAGCGTATTCCACCGGGTGATCGATGGTTTCATGATTCAGGGCGGTGACCCGACGGGTACCGGCCGTGGTGGGCCGGGATACGAATTCGCCGACGAATTCCACCCCGAACTGCGCTTCGATCGTGGCTACCTGCTGGCCATGGCCAACGCCGGACCCGGCACCAACGGTTCGCAGTTCTTCATCACCGTCGGTCCGCAGCCGCACCTGAACCGTCGCCACACCATCTTCGGCGAAGTGGTGGACGCCGATTCGCGCAAGGTCGTCGACGCCATCGCGACCACCGCGACCGACCGCAACGACCGGCCGAAGGAGCCGGTCGTCATCTCGAGCATCACCCTGAGCTGACCCATCGGAGTTTCGTGAATCCGCAACCGCCCGTACCGACCTGCTACCGCCATCCCGATCGCACCACCGGACTGGCATGCACGCGGTGCGGGCGGCCGGCGTGCCCCCAATGTCTGCAACCGGCCGCCGTCGGACAGCATTGTGCGGAGTGTGTCGCGCAGGGCCGCACCGATATTCGGCCGGTACAGCCGACCGTCGGCGGTCCGTTCGCCACCGCTCGCCGCACGCCGTATGTCACCTATGCGCTGATCGCGATCAACGTCGCGGTCTTCGCCGTCACCGCGAGTCAAGCGCACAGTGTCACCGACAATCATCTGTCGCGGCTGTTCTTCGACTGGGTGCTCGCACCGCAGTGGGTTGCCCAGGGGCAGTGGATTCGGGTCCTCGGTTCCGGATTCCTGCACTACGGGCCGCTGCATCTCGTGGTCAACATGTTCGCGCTCTACATTCTCGGCCGCGATACCGAACTCGTGCTGGGACGTTCGCGCTTCCTCGCGATCTATCTGGTGTCGCTGCTCGGTGGATCCGCGGCGGTCATGTGGCTGGCGACCGATTCCGCCACGGCCGGTGCCTCCGGCGCCATCTACGGTCTGTTCGGCGCGATGACCGTGATTCTGCTGCGGCTGCGGCAGAGTCCGGTGCAGATGCTGGTGTTGATCGCGATCAACCTGCTCATCAGCGTGTCCCTGCCCGGCATCTCGCTGTGGGGCCACCTCGGTGGATTGGTGGCGGGCACGCTCGCCGCCGCCGGAATCCTGTTCCTGCCGGAATGGCTGCGGGCGCGCACGCGCGATTCGATCCGATGGATCGGATGGGGTGCGGTAGCCGGACTCGCCGCCCTGGCGCTCGCACTGATCGGTGCGGGTGCGGCGGTTCTCGCCTGATTCGGTGGCCGCCCGATTCGACTGCGGCCCGCCCGGTTGTCAGCTGGTGCGGGGATCAGCGGGAACGAGACCGTGCACGGTCAGCACGTCCAGGACGTCCTGAGGATGGGTACCGAGGTCCCAGCGGCCGAAGATCACCAGCCGTTCCTCACCCCTGTGGTCGACATCGAGTTCCAGATTGGGGATGCTCCGGCCCAGCCGCCGGAAACCGACGACCCGTGCCCGCAGAATCTGCTCGGGTCCGTAGCTGACCGGGCCGAACAGGCCACGAACCACCAGGTGGGCCGGTTTCCCGGGCACGACGGTCAGGCGCGGGCGTTGACGGAAGCCCAGTCCGGCCATGCACAGCAGCAGTGCCGCACCCAATCCGATCAACAGCCGACTCGGTGCGTCGGAGGCGAACGCGGCGGCCACGGCCAGCGCCACTCCGCCGAGGGTGACCGCGGCCAAGGCGGGCGCGGGGGTGGACCACTCGAGCCGGGGCGCCGACTCGGAACTGCCGAATTCCGGGCTGGATCCCGGGCGGTCGGACTCGGGGTGTTCGGGTGGTGTGCTCACGGTCCCCAATTGCTCCTCGAGTTGTCCACAGAGTCATCCACAGGTGTGCATGAATCACACGCGTGTAATAAGGGTCAACGCCCGTGCGACAGCGCGATCAACGCCACCCGTGCGACAGCGCGATCAACGCCACCCGTGCGACAGCGCGATCAACGCCACCGCATCGTCATGATCAGGCCGATCACCATCAGTCCGAAGCCGATGAGGAAGTTCCAGGCGTTCAGATCGCTCATCCACTGGATGTGGTCGGCGCCCAGGTAGTAGACCAGCAACCATGCCAGGCCGGCCAGCATGAAGCCGAGCATGATCGCTACATACCAGACCGGCGACGGACCGCCCTTCACCTTCACCGGGGTGCGGCTGGTCGGGTTGATCGTGTAGTCGGTCTTCTTGCGGACCTTCGACTTGGGCATGACGTCCTCGTATTCGGCGTGCAGGTCTGCCTAAAGGCTATCTCAGCTGCGTATCGGCGGTGGCGCCACGTACTCTCGAACCATGCGTGTTCTGGTCGTCGACAATTACGACAGCTTCGTATTCAACCTGGTCCAATATCTGGGCCAGCTGGGTGCCGAGGCGACCGTCTGGCGCAACGACGACTCCCGGCTGCAGGACACCGATGCCGCGGCCGCCGATTTCGACGGCCTGTTGATCAGCCCGGGCCCGGGCACACCGGACCGCGCCGGCGCGAGCATCGAACTGGTCCGCGCGTGCGCCCGGAACCGGACTCCGCTGCTCGGGGTGTGCCTGGGACATCAGGCGATCGGAGAGGCGTTCGGCGCGACCGTGACTCGTGCCCCCGAGCTGCTGCACGGCAAGACGAGTTCGGTCTTCCACATCGGTTCCGGGGTGCTGGCCGGGCTGCCCGACCCGTTCACCGCCACCCGCTATCACTCGCTGACCGTGCTCGAGGACACCTTGCCCGGTGATATCGAGGTGATCGGGCGGACCGAGAGCGGCATCGTGATGGCCATGCGGCATCGCGACCTGCCGATTCACGGTGTGCAATTCCATCCCGAATCGGTGCTGACCCAGGGCGGGCACCGGATGCTGGCGAACTGGCTCGAGGTGTGCGGCGAGCGGCCGGCCGAGGGCCTGGTCGAGACGCTCGAAGCCGAGGTCGCCGCGCTGGTCTGACGGGCTCGTAGCGCCGCACGCGAAAGCCTTACCGTGACAAGGAGTTTGCGCATGCATAAGCCCGGTGCGGTCGTCGTGACCCGGCGGCGCTGATGGCTCGGCCCTATGTCGTGCTGTCGGTGGCCACGAGTGTCGACGGATATATCGACGACGCCGGCCCGCAACGACTGCTGCTGTCCAATGCCGAGGATTTCGATCGCGTCGACCAGGTGCGTGCCGAGGCCGACGCCATTCTGATCGGCGCCGAGACCCTGCGGCGCGACGATCCCCGGCTGTCGCTGAGCAGTGAGCGGCGGCGCGAGGCTCGCATCGCGGCGGGAAAATCCGAATTCCCGGTGCGCGTCATCGTCACCGCGAGCGGTGAACTCGATCCCGGACAGCGGCTGTGGAAACAGGATGGGGAGCGACTGGTCTATACGACCACGGCCGGGCGCGCGCGGCTGGGCGATCGGCTCGCAGGCCGCGCCGAGGTCGTCGCCCTCGGCAACTCCGTCGATTTCGGCGCGCTGCTCGACGATCTGGGCGAGCGCGGGATCGGCCGCCTGATGGTCGAGGGCGGCGGCCGCATCCACACCGCGTTTCTCGCGGCGGATCTGGCCGACGAACTGCTGATGGCGGTCGCCCCGGTGCTGGTCGGGGACAGCGGGGCCCCGAAATTTCTGCATCCTGCCGACTTTCCCGGCGGTTCTCGGCGCAGAATGGCTTTGGTGGATATCACTCGTCTCGGCGATATCGCAGTGCTGCGTTATCTGCCGAAGCAGACACCGTCCGATGGGAGTTCGCCGACGATGGAACACTCACAGTGACAACCGAATCCGATGCGTGGGAGTCGGTCGAGTCGGCCAGCCGTGTCCCCGGCCGGCCGGGGGCGCACCGATTCTGGATGCATCACGCGATCGGCCTGGCCCGGCTGTGCCCGCCGAGTGCGACCGCTTTCTCGGTCGGCGCGGTGATCGTCGGCCCGGACGGCGTGGAACTCGCGCACGGCTACTCCCGCGAGACCGACGCGAAGGTGCACGCCGAGGAATCGGCGCTGAACAAACTCGGCGCCGACCCCCGGCTCGCCCAGGCCACCATCTACAGCACGCTCGAGCCGTGTTCCACCCGGGCCTCGGTCGGCCGCGTCCCGTGTGCCGACCGCATCCTGGCTGCCGGAATTCCGCGCGTCGTCATCGCGTGGCGGGAACCGCGCACCTTCGTGGAGAACTGCGTCGGCGTGGAGAACCTGCGCGAACACGGCGTCGAGGTGGTCGAACTTCCCGACCTGGCCGAAGAAGCCATGTCGATGAATCGCCACCTCGCGTTGTGATTACCGGCCCGGATCAGGGCGGTCCCAGCACTCCCGTGACGATCGTGATGGTCGCGTTGCGCGCCACCGACGAACCCGGTCGGGGCTGCTGATCGATCACCCGGCCGACATTGCTCGCGTCGAATGTGCCCTGCGTGCTCTGGCTGATCTGGCCCACACCGCCGGTCCAGCCCACCGAGCGCAGTTTGTCCACGGCTTGCGACGGGGTGAGGCCGGTCAGCGACGGCATGGTGATCTGGTCGCTGGACACCTGGACCGTGATGGTCGAACCCTTGTCGGCCATGGAGCCGCCGGCCGGATCGGTGGACAGCACCTCACCGGCGGGCCGCGACGAGCTGACCTTCTGGATCACGACCTTGAACCCAGCGCTGTCGGCCAGGTTCGGTTCTGCCACATCGATCGACTGCCCCACCACATCGGGCACGCGAACCTGGTCCGGACCCTTGCCGAGGGTGATCGTCACCTTGGAACCGGCATCGATCCTGGTGCCGGCGGCGGGGGATTCGGCGATCACCTTGTCCTTGTCCTCCGGACTGGAGGCGCCCCGCTGGATCTGCGGATCCAGCAGTAGCCCGGCCGCGTTCAAATTCTGCTCGGCCTGCTGCTGAGTGAGTTTCGTCAGCTGTGGCACCGGTACCTGCTGCGGTCCGGTCGAAATCTGCAGGGTCACCGTGGACCCCTTGTCCACCCGAGCGCCGCCGAGCGGCTGCGTCGCGACCACATTGCCGCTGGCGACCTTGCCGTCCGGTTTCTGCTGGATGGCGACGTCGAAGCCCAGCTTCTCCAGATCGCTCTGGGCTTCCTGGGCGGGTCTGTTGGCCAGATCGGGGATCGCGACCTGATCGGGCCGGCTGCCCGGCCCGATCAACACCCAGAACAGCGCGACCAGCACCGCGACCACCGCGGCCGCGCCGATGCCGATCCACAACTTGCGTCTGGACCCCTCGGATTCGGGTTCCGGTTCGTCGTCGCCGTCGTTGCGTTCGACCGTGCGGTAACTACGCGGTTCGGGATCCATACTGCCGAGGAAGGTGGTGCGGTCCTCCTCGGTCATCACCATCGGGGCCTGCGGCTTCTGGCCGCCCAGCACCCGGATCAGATCGGCGCGCATCTCGGCCGCGGACTGATACCGGTTGGCCGGATTCTTGCTCATCGCCTTGAGGATGACCGAATCGAGTTCGCGCGGTACGCCGGGATGAACCAGCGACGGCAGCTTCGGATCCTCGCGGACATGCTGGTAGGCGACGGCGACCGGCGAGTCGCCGGTGAAAGGTGGCTGCCCCGTGAGGATTTCGTACAGCACACAGCCGACGGAGTACACATCGGACCGGGCGTCGACCTGCTCGCCGCGGGCTTGTTCCGGGGACAGATACTGCGCGGTGCCGATCACCGCGGCGGTCTGGGTCATCGGATTCGAACTGTCCGCGATGGCGCGCGCGATGCCGAAGTCCATCACCTTCACCGCACCCTGGCGGTTGATCATGATGTTGGCCGGCTTCATGTCGCGATGCACGATGCCGTTCTTGTGGCTGAAATCCAGTGCGGCACAGACATCGGCGATGATCTCCATCGCCCGCCGCGGCGGCAGCGGACCCTTGCCGCGCACGATATCGCGCAGCGTCTCGCCGTCGACGTACTCCATCACGATGTAGGGCAGCGGGCCGCCGTCCACCTCGGCCTCGCCGGTGTCGTACACCGCGACGATCGCCGGATGGTTCAACGCCGCTGCATTCTGTGCCTCGCGCTTGAACCGCAGATAGAACGTGGGGTCGCGAGCGAGGTCGGCGCGCAGCACCTTGATCGCCACGTCGCGACCCAGCCGCAGGTCACGAGCCTTGTGCACCTCCGACATACCGCCGAATCCGATGATCTCGCCCAGTTCGTAGCGAGAAGACAGATTCTTCGGGGTCGTCATGGCATTCCTTGTGAGGAGGTTTCGGGGTATCTGCTGCTGTCGGCTTCGTGCGTACCGCCGACCCCCGGCAGTGAATCGCCGGCCCCCGGCAATGGTAGGTCGAGCGAGGGGTAGGACGGGCGTGTTGTGGGGCGTGTGGTGCGGGTCGGCCGCTCCCGGGTGGTGGTGGTCGTCGGCGGTGCCGTGGTGGTCGTGGTCGGCGGGGGTGTCGTCGTCGTGGTCGGCTCGGGAGTCGTCGTCACCACCGGCGGCGGGGCCGGTTGGGTGGTGGTCGTCGGCTCCTCGGTCGTCGTCCACACCGTGGTCGGCGGCGGGGGCGCGACGACGGAGGTGGTCGACTTCACCGGCGACACCGTCGAATCCGGCGCCTTACCGCTGAGCAGCACCCACGCGGCCAGGCCGCCGAGCAGCACCGCGCCGGCGCCGAGCCCGGCCATCACCTTCTGACCGGTGGTGAATCCCGACTTCTCGCCGTCCTCGTCCGGGCCGCCGGGACCCGGCATCATGGCCGTCGAACCCGCCGCCGCGCCCACCCGGGCCGGTTCGGCGGTCGGGTAGCGGACGGTCGCGCCGTCGTAGTCGTTGCGCGGGATCACCGCGGTCGGACCGGGCGGGAGTACGCGAGTCGCACCGGTCTGCGGCACCGCACCTCCGCGCGGCGGCGGTGGGCGTCGACCCGCCCGGACCGCGGCCACGGCATCGGCGAATTCGCCGCCGCTGTGGTAGCGCCGCGTCGGATCCTTGGTCATCGTGATGTCGATCAGCTCGCGCACGTTCGGCGGCAGATCGGCCGGCATCGGCGGGGGCGCCTCGCGGACATGCTTCATCGCCACCGTCAGGGCACCGTCGCCGGTGAACGGCCGATGGCCCGACAGCGCCTCGTAGCCGACGACGCCGAGCGAGTACACATCGCTGGCCGAGGTGGCGTCCTCGCCGGTGGCCTGCTCGGGGGCGATGTACTGGGCGGTGCCCATCACCATGCCGGTCTTGGTCACCGGTGAGGCGTCGACCGCCTTCGCGATGCCGAAGTCGGTGATCTTCACCTGACCCGTGGGGGTGACCAGGATATTGCCGGGCTTCACGTCGCGGTGGACGACGCCCGCGGCATGGGCGACCTCGAGGGCGCGGCTGGTCTGTTCCAGCATGTCCAGACCCTGGCCGACCGAGAGCCGGCCGAGCCGGTTCAGCACCGCGTTCAGCGGTTCGCCCTGGACCAGCTCCATCACGAGGTAGGCGGTTTCACCACCCTGTGGATCGTAGGTCTCGCCGTAGTCGTAGACGCCTGCGATGCCGGGGTGGTTGAGCTGGGCGGTGGTCTTGGCCTCGGTCTTGAACCGATGCCGGAACGTCGGATCCGCGGAGAATTCGGCCTTGAGGACCTTCACCGCGACCCGGCGGTCCAGGCGGGTGTCCAATGCCTCCCACACCTGGCCCATACCGCCCGTGGCGATCAGACGTTGCAGCCGATACCGATCGGCGATCAGGGCACCGTTGTTCAGCATGGCCGCCCCCGTCGGTAGGTTCGCCGATCACGACGTTGTTGCATATCCACCTGGGGTCCTGGTCCTCGCTTACTCATTGTTCTCAGCCCCCCTGCAATCCGGCATCCAGCACCGCCCGTGCCACCGGCGCCGCCACCGATCCACCGGTCGCCGCCAGGGCACGGTCGCCGCCGTTCTCCACGATGACAGCGATCGCGATCTTCGGGTTCTGGGCCGGCGCGAACGCTATGTACCAGGCGTGCGGCGGGGTGTTGCGCGGGTCGCTGCCGTGTTCGGCGGTGCCCGTCTTGGAAGCGATCTGGTACGGCCGCGGCTGGGTGCCCCCGGCCGTGGACTTCTCCGAATCGATCATCAGCCCGGTCAGCTGGCTGGCCACCGGGGCGCTGATCGCCTGCCCGACCGACACCGGTTTGGTGGTGGACAGATCGCGCAGGTCGGGACCCTGGGTCCGGTCGACCAGATGCGGTTCCATCCGCACACCGCCATTGGCTACGGTAGCCGCGATCACCGCATCGTCGAGCGGGGTGAGAGCCACGTCTCGTTGTCCGATGCTGGTCTGCGCGAGCGCCGCGTTGTCCGGAATCGGCCCGACCGTGCTGTCGGCCACCGGAATCGGAATGCCCGAATGCGGGCCGATGCCGAAGGCCGCGGCCTCGTCCTTGAGTTTGGCCGCACCCACCTTCATGCCGATCTCGGCGAAGGCGGTGTTGCACGAGAGCCGGAACGCGTCGTGCATGGTCGCGGTCGCACCGCCGCCACACGGGGTGCCGTTGTAGTTCTCCAGCGTGGTGTTCGTACCGGGCAGGGTGATGTTCGGCGCCGCGGTGAACGCGTCCTCCGGCTTGATCCCCATCGACAGCGCGGCCGCGGCGACGACGACCTTGAACGTCGAGCCGGGCGGATATGTCTGCGACACCGCACGATTCAACATCGGCTGACCGGGGTCCGCGCTCAGCGATTCCCAGGCCTGGGTGGCACGCGCGCCGTCGTGCGTGGACAGCTGGTTCGGGTCGTAGCTCGGTGTCGACACCATGGTCAGGATGCGGCCGGTACTCGGTTCGATGGCCACCACCGAACCGGTGTAACCCTTGCTGGTGAGCTGGTCGTAGGCGACCTTCTGCATCATCGGATTGATGGTGGTCACCACATTGCCGCCGCGCGGATCGCGTCCGGAGATCATATCGATCAGGCGGCGGCCGAACAGCGCGCTGTCGGACCCGTTGAGCACGGAATCCTCGGAACGCTCCAGACCGGTGCTGCCGTACTGCATCGAATAGAAGCCGGTCACCGGGGCGTAGGCGGAGGGGTCGGTGGGATAGGTGCGCAGATACTTGTAGCGGTCGTCGGTGGCCACCGAACTGGCCAGCACCGTGCCGCCCGCCGAGATCTGACCGCGCTGGCGGCTGTACTCGTCGAGCAGAACCCGGGAGTTGCGCGGGTCGTTGCGCAGGCTGTCGGCCTTGATCACCTGGACGTAGGTCGCGTTGACCAGCAGCGCGACGATCATCACCATGACGGCCATCGCGACCCGGCGGAGCGGGGTGTTCATGCCGGCTCTCCCTTCTCGGGTCGGGGCGTCTCGGCGCGGATCATCTCGGTCTGCGCTTCGGCGATCGGCGCGGCTTCCCGGCGGCGAGCCGGCGCCGGCGCACGAGCGGCGTCGGAGATCTTGACCAGCAACGCCAGCAGGGCGTAGTTCGCGAGCAGCGAGGAGCCGCCGTAGGACACGAAGGGGGTGGTGAGTCCGGTCAGGGGAATCAGTTTGGTGACGCCACCCACCACCACGAATACCTGAATGGCGATCGTGAACGCCAATCCGGCGGCGAGCAGCTTGCCGAAACTGTCGCGGACCGCCAGTGCCGTGCGCAGGCCGCGCACCACGAAGACGGCGAACAGCATCAGCATCGCGGTGAGCCCGATCAGGCCCAGCTCCTCACCGATGGTGGCGACGATGAAGTCGGTCTTGGCGAACGGCACCTGCGAGGGCCGTCCGCTGCCGAGTCCGGTTCCGGCCAGGCCGCCGGTCGCGAGCCCGAACAGCGATTGCGAGATCTGGTAACCGGTGTTGTTGTAGTCGTCGAACGGGTGCAACCACGTCGACACCCGCACCCGCACGTGGCCGAAGGCGTTGTAGGCGAGGAAGAATCCGAGCGCGAGCAGTCCGGCGCCGACGATCAGCCAGCCCACCCGTTCGGTCGCGATGTAGAGCATGGCCAGCACGGTCGCGAAGATCAGCAGCGAGGTGCCGAGGTCCTTCTCGAAGAACAACACGACCAGGCAGGCCGCCCACACCAGCAGAATCGGGCCGAGGTCGCGCGGTCGCGGCAACTCCATTCCCAGGACGTGGCGTCCGGCCGCGGTGAACAGATCGCGCTTGGCGACCAGTACCGAGGCGAAGAAGATGATCAGCAGGATCTTCGCGAACTCACCCGGCTGCACACTGAAACCCGGTAACCGGATCCAGATCTTGGCGCCGTTGGTTTCGGAGAACCTCCCGGGCAGCAGCGCCGGGATCATCAGCGCCACCAGGCCGAGCAGACCGAGCGTATAGCCGTAGCGGGCCAGGGTGCGGTAGTCGCGCAGCAGCACCAGCACCGCGATGAACAGGGTGATCCCCAGCGCTGTCCACAGCACCTGTTGATTGGCGTCGGGGGAGGGGATCGACCACGAATTGTGGATCGCGGTCTGCTCGTCGGCGAGATCCAGGCGATGGATCAACACCAGCCCGAGTCCGTTGAGCAGCGCCGCGATCGGCAACAGCAGCGGATCGGCGAACGGGGCGAACCGCCGCACCGCCAGATGGGCGACACCGAACAGCGCCAGATAGGCGAAACCCAATTTGGCCAGATCCCAGGTGATTTCCTGATCCTGACTGGCCTCCACCAGCACCAGCGCAACCGTGGTGATGACCACCGCGAAACCCAGCAGCAACAGTTCGACGTTGCGGCGGGTCGAGGGTGGCGGCGCGGGAGCGAACCCGCCCGGTGGACTGGGGAACGCTCCAGCGGACGGCGGTGCCGGTGCGGACATCAGTCCGCCTTCCTGCAGTTCTCCCCCGGAGTCTGAGGGGCCGGCGCCGCGGTGGTGGGTGCTTTACGAGAAATCGCCGAGAGGGAATATCGCCGGAAATGCCGAACGCCCCGACATGTCTGCCGGGGCGTTCGGCG
>NZ_LZMK01000159.1:0-29898 GCF_001665865.1 Nocardia sp. 852002-20019_SCH5090214
CGCCACCCGCGCATCCTCGAGCACCTCGACCTGGTTCGAGAACAGCCATTTCAGCACCGAGCGCCGGGCAGGTTCCCGGAACGTCGGCGCCAACCGGCCGCCACCCACCTCCGTACCTGGCGCGGCCGAATTCGCCCACCCTATCGGCGAGTGGGAGCACGCCGAACGACTGCGGACCGCGATCGACGAATTGGCCCGGGATGCCCGGATCACCGTTGTCGGTGGCGGTCCCACCGGCATCGAAACCGCCGCCGAACTGGCTGATCAGGGCCGCGCCGTCACGCTGGTGGGTGGCGGCCGGTTGGCGCCGACGTTCCGGGAACCTGCCCGGCGCTCGGTGCTGAAATGGCTGTTCTCGAACCAGGTCGAGGTGCTCGAGGATGCGCGGGTGGCGCGGTCGACCAGCAGCCGCACGCCGTTGCCGAGCAGCGTGTCGTAGTCGAGGGCGGCATCGCGGGTTCGGGCGACGAACTGGTGGAGCCGAATACGCTCGACGAAGCGCGGACGGGGATTGACGAGCGTGACGGTCACGTCCTGGCGTTTGCGCAGCCGGTTGGCCGCCATGACGCCTGCGTATCCGCCGCCGATGACGACGATTTCGGTGGTGTCGCTGTGATCAGTCATGCCCATCAGACACCGGAAACGCCCACGACGTAACACGGCGTGACACGCGTCACCTCGCAACAGCCGGAATCGCATCCTCATCCCCGGTGCCCAACTCGTCCGCAGGCTAGTGCGGGCCGAAGAACTCGGTGAGGGCGGCTGTGACCGTGGCTGGATCGTCCTCGTGGACATTGTGTCCGGCGCCGGGGACGATCCGCAGCCTGGACGTCGGGATCAGCCGCGCGAGCGGCTGGGCCTGCGACGGATCGACGACACGGTCGTTCTCACCCCACAGGATCAGCGTGTCGGCGCGGACCTCGCTTGCCTCCCGCTGTACGGCCGCCAGATCGAGGTGTCGAGGCTGCTTCCACATGGCGGTCCGATTCTCCGGACGGCTGAGCGGGGCCCAATACGTGTCGGTCAGGTCCTCGGTGAGTATTTCCGGATGCGCGTAGGCGTCCCGCAGGCTCGCTCGATAGATGTCCCTGGTCATCACCGATGTGGCCAGTGCGCCGATGACCGGCTGCCGCATCAGTTGCATGTTCGCGTTGAGCCGGGTGTCGAGGACCAGCGGCGCGAGCAGTGCCAAACGATCTACCTGTTGCGGATACCGTGCGGCGAAATCCACCGCGACGGAACCGTTCAGGGAATGTGCGAGGACGGACGCACGTGTCAGCCCGACCGCGGATACGAACTGGCGCAACGCATCCGCCATGGCATGCACGTCGTATCCGAAGCCGGGATCGTGCAGCGTCGTGTACCCGGTGCCGGGCGGATCGACGGCATAGACGGTGTGGTCTGTGGCGAGCGCCGGGATGATGTCGCGGTAGGTGTACGACCATAGGGTCCCGCCCGGCAGCAGGATGAGCGGCGGTCCCTCGCCCGCTTTCCGATAGTGGAACCGCGCCGCCGGGGTGTCGGCATACAGCCATTCACCGGGCGCCGGGTCCGTGCCCGGATCGGCCCGGGCCGGCGCCACCATACCGATCACCAGCAGGACCGGCGCCGCCACGAGTATCCACCACCGCCGGCGTCTCCGCTGTGGTGCCCCATCGGACCTCATCTACCTTCTCCTTCTCTTGCTATGGCGGACAAGCGTTTCCGCTGTCGCTCAGGACCGGCGCACCGCGACGACGTCGAATTCCAGGGTGACCTTCGGGCTGACCATGCCGACGGCCGCCTTCCAATGCACGCCCCAGTCCTTGCGGTCGACGGTGGTGCTGCCGGTGAGGCCGAGCCGGACGATCCCGCGCGTATCGCGTTGCCTGACAGTCGATTCGAAGTCGACGGTGACGGGTGCGGCGACGCCGCGGATAGTCAGGTCGCCGGTGGCTCTGAGGATGGTTGCGCCGGTCTGTTCGACCTCGGTCGGAGTGAAGGTGATGGTCGGGTGGTCGTCTGCACCGAGGAACTTCTTTGCCACCAGATCGTCGCGCCGCTTGTTACCGGTGTCGAGGCTCTGTGCCCGAATTATGAGCTGGGCGTTCGACTTCGACGGGTGGTCACCGTCCAGGTGCGCGCTGCCCTCGAACTCGCCGAAGCTACCGCGCACCCTCGTGGACATCGTGTGCCGGGCGATGAACCCGATTCGGGTGTGCTCGGTATCGATGACGTAGTTCCCGGTCAGTTCACTCGACTCGATGTTGCTCGTCATGGTTTGTCCTGTTCACTGGTTGAGTGCGGCTGGTCGTCGACGCCGCCACGCCGGCGACGTAGCCGCTGCCGATCGCCACGACTGTGGGCGAATGCCGTTGTGTTCGGGCACGCCCACGCGACACCGCCCACGACTGCGGGATAACACCTTGTGATGCGAGTCATAGCTTCGCTGGGCCGGGATGACTGCCCCCAGTTGGTTTCGGCACGTCCGAGTCGGGGGGCGAGTTCGGCGGCGCGATATGCGGCATGACAGGACGTTCGTTGCCCGTCACCGCTGAGCTGGTTCGGTTCGCTCGCGGAGAGCGGCGATATCGCGGACCCCACCGTGTACGCGACTGTGCTGCGGACGTCGAACCGCCTGTGGACCTATCTCAGCCCCGCCGAGCAGATCGGCCCCGGCGCGCGCACCGCCCGCTTCCGGGTGGGCGGAGACCAGCCGGTCCTCGACCGCGACGGCCGCAGTCGTATCTCGTTCGAGGACACCGCCGTCGCATTACTCGACGAGATCGAGACTCCTCGCTTCGTGCAGCGGCGTTTCACCGTCGGCTACTGAATCCGCGGTCCGCAAGCCCTTCCGAAGACGCGGCCAAGGCAACGGTAGTGCGCGTGCGAACATGCTCGCGCACAGCCGCTTCGGACCGAGCCGCCATCGACCAAGCGACTCCGCAAGAGCGCCCGCCGGCACCGGCGATCGAAAATTCATGCGCCACTTGGCAGAGTGTCGTTCATGACGCCGAGCGCCCTTTTCTTCCAACTCGGAACCGAGTACAGACGACGGGTTCACCTGTCGCTGTGCGAGGATGCGCTGCCGACCTGGATCGGTTACGTGCGGGAGAAGCCCAGTGCGCTACGCTATCGCGACTCGGTTGTCGGAATGCGGCACGACGTGGATGTCGAGCTTCCCGCCGATGCCCTTCGCTCTGCCGGGGCCGGTGTGGATCTCGCGGATGTCGGCAACCGGTATCTCGAGCCCATCACCGCGCTGCAAGACGATGATCTCGCCTTCCCCGACCCGGTCGAGTTCGCCTACTACGCGATCTACAACTGTTTTCGCAAGTACGTCGGTGGTGACAACATCGAAGATTGGCTGATCGTCAACCAAGCCTTGTCGGCTCACGACAGCGACCAGGCGGCGCCGCGTTTGACGCGAACGATCAACGAAATCACCCGGACCCCTCCCGCTAACCGACCGACGGCCTCGCATGATTCGCGGGGACGCTGACCCGACCGGCGCCGGCCGGTCGGGTCAGCTGCGAGCTCCCGTCATCGTGGCGGCAACTGCCGACACCGCAACGACATTCGACTGGATGCTGGTGCGATAGCGGCGGGTCTGTCTCGGCCGAACATATCGTGCAAACCTCGATGAAAATCGCGGAAAACCGCATAGGGCGGTGCGGTGTGCACGGTTATGCGCAGCGACATGCCGACGGGACCGCATGGGGTGCAGGTCGAGAGACGCTGCGCGGCATCACTTCATATGCCGTGCGAAGAACTGGTCTCCGTAGTCTCCCTCGAAGTGCGGGACGCCGGTGTGCCCGCCCATGTTGGCGTGCAGCGTCTTTTCCTTCGAGCCGAAGGCGTCGAACAGGTCGAGGGCCTGCTGCCGATCGTTTCCTTCGTCGTCCCACTGCAGCAGGACCAGCAGCGGGATGGTGACCTGCCGGGCCTCGTCGAACATGCTGCGGGGCACGAAACTTCCGGCGAACAACACGGCAGCCACGATGCGTGGCTCGACGACCGCCAGCCGGAGCGCGATGGCGATCACCCCTCCCGAGAACCCGACCGGCCCGCCGATCTCGGGCAGCGACAGGAGGGCGTCCAGGGTGGCCCGCCATTCCGGTACCGCCTTGTCGACCAGCGGTAGGACGAGCCGGTCCACGATCTCGCCGTCGACCGGTTCGCCGGCCTGAACCGCCCGGCGCAGATCGGCGCGGGCCTGCTCGGCGTCGGGGGAACGCGGCCGGTCACCGCTGCCGGGGAGTTCGATCGTGGCCGCGGCGTAGCCTTGCGCCACCGCGCGCCGGGCCCGGCCCGCCAGACGGGGATACATCTTGTCCAGTCCGCCGGGATGGCCGAGCAGGATCAGCGGTGTGGGTGCGGGGGCGGATGCCGGCGTCCACAGGATGCCGGGGATCTCGCCGAGGGTGAACCGGCGTTCGAGGACGTCGTCGTCGAGACGCTGTTCCGAGGTGAGATGCATGGTCGTGCCTTTCGGGAGTGCTTTCGCGGCGCTCCCGGACGACCTATCGCCCGACCGTGACCCCTGAGGGGAGCACCCATGTCGATACTGCGTTCACGGGTACCACCTCCTCGTTCTCTTGCACGGCTCCGGGAAAGGTAGCAGTGGTCCCGGTTGTCCGGCAACAGGTTTTCGCGGCGATGTGCGGCTACTTACACGCGATCACGGGTGCTCGCAGTCGCAGGTGTGGTCGTCGGTCTGGTGCGGGCCGAGGGCGGCCGGGGTGGGGCAGCAGGTGTCGCCGCGCCAGGCGTTCACGCCCTCCTTCGCCGCGATCAGGGCGATGACCAGTGCGGCGATCGGATCGGCCCACGACCATCCGAACAGGGCGTTGAGTAGTAGACCGACGAGCAGTACCGCGGACAGGTAGGTGCAGAGCAGGGTCTGTTTGGAGTCGGCGACCGCGCTGGCGGAGCCCAGTTCGCGACCGGCGCGTCGCTGCGCGGCCGACAGGATGGGCATGATCACCAAACTGACTGCGGCCAAACCGATTCCGATGGGGGAGTGGCGAGCTTCACCGATTCCGAGCAGGCCGCGGATCGAGTCGACGGTGACGTAGAGCGCGAGTGCGAAGAACGAGAACGCGATGATGCGCAGCGCGATCTTCTCCCGGGCCTCCGGGTTCGGTCCGGCGAACTGCCACGCCACCGCGGCCGCGGAAGACACCTCGATCACCGAATCCAGTCCGAATCCGATCAGCGCGGTCGAGGACGCCCGGCTGCCCTCGGTGAGCGCGATGATCGCCTCGATGACGTTGTAGGAGATGGTCGCGGCTACGAACCAGCGGATCCGCCGCGCCAGCACGGCACGCCGCTGCGACGACGGGCCGGCCGCCACGGTCGACGGCACACCCGGCATACCCAGCGACTGCGACATCAGCAGCAGCCCTCGGTCTCGGCGGCGGGGCAGCAGGCCGGATCGACCGCGAGCACCAGCCCGAGCAGGTCTTCGAGGGCGGCGGCGATGCGGTGGTCGGCAAGTTCGTAACGGTTACGCCTACCCTCGGGGACCGCTACGACCAGCCCGCATCCGCGCAGGCACGCAAGATGATTGGACAGAATCTGGCGAGATACCCCGATCTGCTCGGCCATCTCCGCCGGATAGGCCGGGCCGGTGCGCAGGCTCAGCAGGATCCGGGTGCGGGTCGCATCCGATAGGGCGTGCCCGAAGCGGGCCAGCGCGTCGGTGTGGCCCACAGGCAAGGTCTGCATAACGCAAACGGTACATCGAAATCTGTATACAGAAAAGAGTGGATTATCGCCGTGTGGTCTTTGGGTGAATCTCGAGCTTGCATCCGGTACCGGGGTACAGGCTTACCGTCGAGATATGACGATTTCTCCGGTTCAGGACGACTGGGTGCCGCCGGCATGCACCCTGCCCACGGCCGAGCAGCCGATCCGGGTGGCCGAGTTCGATCGGTTTCTCGCTGAGGCGGTCCGTGCTGTTCGTCGACCGGGCCCTCACCGGCTCGACCTGATTCTCGCCGCCGATGCCGAGCCGCGGGCCCGGGACCTCGCGGCGCGGGAGAGTAGCTGTTGCTCGTTCTTCGCGTTCGACTTCGGCGCCACCGAGGAAGGTTCAGTGCTGAGTATCGTTGTCCCACCGGCCTATACGGCGGTGCTCGACGCATTCGCCGCCCGCATCACCGGCGGTGCGCGGTGACCGGGCTGCGCACCGGCGAGCTCGCGGCCGCGGCCGGGGTGAACACCCAGACCCTGCGGTACTACGAACGCCGCGGCCTGCTGGCCGAACCGCAGCGCACCCTCGGCGGGCACCGCCTGTATCCGGAGGAAGCGGTGACGGTGCTGCGGGTGATCAAGGCTGCCCAGCGGCTCGGGTTCACCCTCGACGAGGTCGCCGACCTGCTCTCCGGTACCAGCCACCACCGGCGCGATGCCGGATTGCGGACCCGTGCGCGCGTCAAGCTTGCGGAGGTCGATGCCGAACTGGCCGAACTCGGCGCGGTCCGCGACACCCTGCGTGCCGCGTTGGCCGCCGGGTGCGAGGACCTGCTCACCTGCAGTGAGACACCCTCCTGCCCAGTGCCTTTCGAGCTTCCGCCCGATTCCGGTACTTAGCGGATCGGGAGGATCGACAGTCGCGAATGCCGACACGACGATGCCGCGCTGACCACCTCCATCGGCGCTGGGGCAGTGTTACGTGTAGACCGTCCGAGCGCTCCCGCGGTGGTACTGGACGCGGGATCGGCCTGGAGCTCGCCGCGAACCGGTGCCGGTGGCAGCGAGAACCGGTGCCGGTGGCAGCCCGGCCTGCTGTGCCAGCAGGACTGTGGCGCAACACTTTTCAGACTCGCCGAGACATGAAACAGGGATCCGTGCGGAATCACCGACTGCGAGCCGCCCGGCCGACTCGCTTCGCCGATCGACTACGCCTGTGGTTGGGAGAACCCACCGTTCAGCATCGTGCCGGTGAAGGCGTCCCACTCATCAGCGGTGAAAACGAGGGCAGGGCCGTTCGGGTTCTTGGAATCGCGGATGCCGACCATGCTGCCATCGAGGAATGCGACCTCGACGCATTCTCTCGTGGCGGTGCTTCGGCTGCTCTTGAACCATTTCGCGCCGGATAGATCAACCGTCATCGCAAATACTCCTTCGCTACCTGTCGCAACAAGGCCCTGCTGGCCGACGCATCCAGGGAGGCGAGCTGCATCTCCTCGTATGCTCCAGCGTACCGGCGGACGGTAGCCGATTTCTCCAAGTACAAGTTGCCGGTGAAGGTTTCAACATAGACAACGGTGCGCGTGCGGTCGTTGAACCGCAGAACGACGAAGGCGCCCACCGGATCACCCAGGGGGACTCCGGAGCTGAACGGAAGAACTCGGACCTCGATGTTCGTGCGGGTGCTCATATCCGCGACGTGGCGAATCTGAGAGCCCATGACTTTGGCGCTTGCGACGCTCCTTCGGAGCGCCCCTTCGTGAATCACTGCCTGGAGTGCGGCGGGACGCACCTTGCGAGTGATGAGCAGCTGTCGTCGCAGCTTCAGCCGAAGGCGACGCTCGATTTCCTCCTCGGGAGCGTCGGGCAACGCGGTGCGCATCAGCGCCCGGGCGTAGTCCGGGAGCTGTAGTAGGCCGGGAATCAGGTCTGGTTGGTACGTGGCGACTTCCTGTGCTCCTGTTTCCAACCCCACATAGATATCGAAGTCGGCCGGAATCAGATCGTCGTACTCGTGCCACCAGTTCTGTGTATCGGCCTGCTGGGCAAGGCCTTTCATCGCCTCGACCTTCTCCTCATCGAACTCGTACAGCCGGCAGTACGCCTCGATCTCGGGAACCGACAGCTTCTGGGTGAGCCCCTTCTCGATACGCATCAACGTGGGTGCCGAGCGTCCGATATGTGCCGCGGCCTCGGCCAGGCTCATGCCGGTTTCCTCCCGGGCCTGCCTGAGGTAGTAGCCGAGCTGGCGTTTCGGCAGGGACAGCGGTTCCCCGCGTTCGGCCATCGAATGCCCCTTTCTATGCGTTGCGAAGTGAAATGGTGCCTCTGGATTCCTGTAATCCGTCCTGGCGCTTTGCGGCACTTCCGGCGGGATTTCATGTCGCGCACGCGGACCAGGCCGGTCGATGGTGTTCTGGTGCTGCGACCACGACCGACGCGAAAGCATGACCGCTCCTGCGGTCGGCACAAACAGAGGAACCTGACGAATCGCTAGTGCGGCTACAGGTGGAGTGCGCCCCTGTGCCACGGCTACCGCACATGATAGCCGAATCGTACCCGCCCGGCGAGCGCCGGTCGTGAATTGCGTTCCAGCCCAACGTTATCGAAGGAGATGTCACCAGTGCCGCACTCGCCGATCGACGAGGATGCTCTCCTCGCGCTACCGGATATCTGCGATCTCTCGCAGATCGAACTGGCCCACCATCTGATGCAGCATCACCGGAACTGCCGTATCGAACTGTGCGCGTGGAAACAGGTTGCCTATCGGACCCTGGTGCATGTCCGGCGGATCGAGCCGCCGCGGTTGAGCCCGCGCGAGCGTGCGCATCGGCGCGGCATCGAATTCCCGGTCGGCAGTGACCTTTCCGGTCTACCGCGACAGTGCGACGTGCCGATCGAAACCTTCCAGCAGGTGCTCGCCGGGCTGAGCGAACTCGCGAACGATCTGTACCCCAACACCATTCGTGACCGGTGAGCGATGGGAACGTGGAACGCCCTGTCGAGCGTCGTCACGGTGCTGGCGGGGTGCGGCGTCGTGCTGCTCGCTGTCGGATGCTTCTGGCCGAGCGATGATTCTCCGCGTTCCGGGCACGTCGAGCGATGGAACGGCGCGAACTCCGGGTCGCCGATCGCTCGGCTCACGGACTGGAGCTGTGCCCCGCCCGCCCGGTCCTTCACTACGGCCGAGGCTCACCACTGGATGCAGATGCATCGCGATCACGACTGCCCGCGCAAGCGTGAGGCCTTCGCCGCGCTGGTCGCGGCCGGTCGCATTCGTCCCGATTCCACCCGCCCGAACACCCTCAGGAGCGACGACGATGAGTGATCGTGAGACGAATACCTCGGCAGCGCAAGCAGATCCGATGCCGGAACGCATTCCCGAGCTCACCGCGCGCGCCGAAACCGCCGGCTACGCTCTCCTCCGCAGCGTCCGCCCGCAACCGGAATGGAAACTGCTGGACAGGGAAAGCGGGGAAGAGGTCTTCTGCACCGCTGAACTGAACGCGATCGAACAATGGCTCGATTCGTGATCCGTCCTATCGCGACGTCGATGTGGCCGCACGCCACCGAACTCGTCCCGCCCGGTGCCGGACGGTGGGTGCGACGCCACCTTGGCGCACCAGGCGCCGCCGGGTCACCTCGTCGGCCTGCGCGGGGATCCTCCGGGTTCGTCCCGGCGCCAGGGAGGCGACTGCGACCAGTGCGCTCGCCCCCAGTGCGGCGGCCAGCGGCACCAGGGTGTTCGCGGTCAGCGGAAGAGCCATGACTGCCTCCTCGTCGTCGGGCCGGCAGAGCACACGACCGCTTCGCACGCTATCGGGTGATTCGGACTCGCGGCAGAGCGACACGCCGCCGCGCATTTCGCCCCGGTGCGCCGGGTTCGGCGGCGAACACCGGCGACAGTCTCTGTAACGTGTTCTAATTCTGTGATGACCGGCGTACAGGGATGGGTGGATCCGGCTTTCGAGGCGGTCCGCGAGGTGTTTGCCGCCAACCTGGGCGAGGGGCGCGATCTGGGCGCCTCCGTGGCGGTGTGTGTCGACGGGCGCGCTGTGGTGGATCTGTGGGGTGGTGTCGCCGACGAACGCACCGGGCGGGCGTGGGAGCAGGACACGGCCTGCGTCGTCTTCTCCTGCACGAAAGCGGTCACCGCGACGGCGGCTCTCGCCGTCGCGCACGACCTCGGCATCGACCCGGACGAGCCGGTCGCGGGGTGGTGGCCCGAGTACGCGGTCGCCGGCAAGGAATCCACGACGCTCGCCGACATGCTGACCCATCGCGCCGGGCTGCCCGTCTTCGAGCAGCCGATCACGGTGGCCGAGGCCGCCGACGCGGAACTGATGGCACGCACCCTCGCGGCGCAGCGCCCGATGTGGCGTCCGGGTAGCGAACACGGTTATCACGCATTGACTTTCGGCTGGCTGGTGGGCGAATTCGTACGCCGCCATACCCAGTCGACGGTCGGTGAGTATGTGCGCGGCCACTTCGGTGCGGATCTGCGCATCGGTGTTTCCGCCGACGAGGCCGCTCGAGCGGCGCGCCTGGCCCGCCCGCCCGCCGCCGAGATGGTGTGGACCGACGACAGCGGGCCGATCGATGCGTCCGCGGCGGCCCGCGTGGCAGAGGCGTATCGCGATCCGGATTCGCTGCTGATGCGCTCCTCGTCCAATCCCACTGCGGCATACAATAATTCGGATGTGCTGGCGGGTGGGTGGCCGGCGTCGGGTCTGGTCGTCACAGCTCGCGCTCTCGCCGGCTTCTATCGCGACCTCGTCGCGGGAACGCTGTTGCCGCAGGCGGTCCTCGCCGAGGCCACGCGGGAGCGGGTGCGCGGGGTGGACGCGGTGCTGCAACTCGAGACGGCGTTCGGCTGGGGATACATGCTGCCGTCGCAGAACTTCGTCCTGCCGGACACCGCGGCACCCACCGCGTTCGGACACCCCGGCGCGGGCGGCTCGATCGGCATTGGTGATGTCGACAACCGGGTGGCGATCGCCTTCGTTCCGAATCTGCGCCGTGACTGGCTCGCCGGTGACCGGCGAGCCTACGACCTGGTCGCCGCCGTCTACGACTGCCTGTGATCGTCGCCGGAAGGCTTCGCCGCGAGCGGAATTCAGGCGAATGCGGCCGCTCTGCGGAGGGCGTCGAGGGTGGTCTCCGGTGATGTGTTGAAGCAGAACCGGATTCCCGGCGCCGCCTCGGCGAGGAGATTGACCACGCGCTCGAAGAGCAGAGTGTGCTCGGGTATGGCTCGCACCGCCCCGCCCACCATGACGAGGTCGAACGACCGGGTCGCCAGCACCGCGCGGATGTCGTTCTCGGCCTCGTCGGGCGACGCGGAGACAAGGCACGGTGTGATATCGAATTCGGTATCGCGCAGCGCGGCATTGGCGGCGTCGACCCTGGCGGTGAGTTGCTCCTCGTCCAGATCGGGAAGGCGACTGTAGTCCAGCGCTCGTGGATGCAATCCGATGGTCAGCGCGCGGAGCCGGGCGGGATCGGTCATCGTTCTCCTCCGAGAAGGGGGCAGTTGTCCACATGGGACGATGGGCCTGTTCGGCAATTTAGCTTTGAAAGCAAAGGTATTTGAGGGAGAAGGGTATGTCAACGGAGCACGACGGGCTGTCCCTGGACGAGAGCGTCCGGGCGATGGTGCTGCTCATGCCGCGACTGGTCGGCCGGGCGAAACGCCTGCCGGTGCCCGACGCCCTGCGATCGTTCGATCTGGCGCCGCGCCATCTGTCGTTGTTGACGTACGTGCTGTTCGACGGGCCGCTCACGGTCAACGAGCTGGCGAGGCGACTGGAGGTGGCGCCGACCACCGTGAGCCTGATGATCGCCGACCTCAGCCGCCAGGGCGTCCTGGAACGCCGCACCGACGACAACGACCGGCGGCGCACCCTCGTCGCGATCGCCGACGCGCACCGAAAGGCGGTGGCGGACTGGCTCGGTGGCGCGGATCGGGGGTGGCGCGCCGCGCTGGGCCCGCTGACCGCGGAGCAGCGGGCCCTGGTCATCGCGACACTGCGCGCCTACGAGGAAGCGGTCTCCGCCGGCTGACGTCGAAAGTGCTTGTCAGGGCTCGAGATCGACGACCCCGGTGCCGCTCGCGATGTCGAAGGGCACCGACACCTGGTCGTGCACGATCAGCCAGGTGCCGTCGATCTTGCGCATTCCGTAGGTGACCCGGACCCACATACCACTGTTGGCCACCCCGTTCTTCATCGTGCCGTGCAGCCGGGCGAAGGCGTGCCCGAATGCCACGTCCTCGCCCACGGTGAACGTCAGATCGCGAATCTCGTAGTCCACGTCCTCGAAGAACAGGAAAACCTTGGCCCAGTTGTCGAGTTTCGCGGTGATCCCGACGTGCTGGAGTGGCGGTTCGACATCGAAGGACACGACGTCGGTCGCGTACGCCTGCCGCACGGCGTCGAGATCCTTGGCGCGCAGTCCGTCGACCACCCGGTCGATCAGGCGGCGGATCTCGGCTTCGTCGGCCGCGAGCCGGTCGGCGCGGGACTGAAAATCGTTGGATACGGTCATGTTCGGCTCCTCAGGAATTGGCGAGAGTGGTTTCGGCGCCGGCCCGCAGCGGGGCCAGCGCGGTGCTCCACGCGACGACTTGGTCCAGCGTTTTGTCCAGCGCGGCGGCGTGATGGTCCCGCGGGGTGAAGGTGGTGTGGTTCTCGAAATCGGTGAGCACCGAGATCGAGACCTGATAGCCCACATCGGCCATCCCCAGCGAGCTGCAGACCGCCCGCAGCTGCACAACCGCGCGGGCGCCACCGTTCGCGCCGTAGGAGACGAATCCGACCGCCTTGTCGACCCACTCGGCGAAGACGTGATCGAGGGCGTTCTTCAGCACCCCCGGCATCCCGCCGTTGTATTCGGGGGTCACCAGCACGAAACCGTCGAACGCTGCGATCCGCTCGGCCCACGCCCGGGTGTGCGCGTGCACCGAGGGGCCGAACATCGGCGGCACCGGCTCGTCCAGATGCGGCAGCGGGTGATCGCGCAGATCGATCAGTTCGAATTCGGCATCGCCGCGACGCGATGCCGAGTCCAGAACCCACTGCGCGATCTGGGCACCGTTGCGGTTGGGGCGGGTACTGCCGAGGATGATGCCGATTCTGGTCATGTCCGGAGCTCCTGGATGGCTGAAAAACTGGTACGTCCTTTCGACGACGCAGCCGCCCGGAATGTCAGGCGATGGTCGTGCCCGGCGGCTCGCGGGCGTGACGGTGGGCCGGCACCCGGTTGCGCGGTGTGGGGATCGGCGCTGGTTACGATCGGTTTCATGCTGCGAGGACTTGCCGGTACAGCCGTGGTGGTCGGTGTGGCGCTGGCCGGTGCCGCCGGACCGGGTCTGGCCGAACCCGCCCATACCGCGTTCGCCGCCGGCACCGAGGGACTGGATCCGCTGCTGGCCGCCGCCTACACGATGGCCGAAAGCCAGGCCCACCAGCAGGGTGTTCCGCTCGAGATCGTGTCCGGGCATCGCACCCGCGAGGAACAGGAACAGCTGTGGGAGCAGGGCATCGCCACCTACGGCGGTCCCGACGCCGCGCGGCGGTGGGTGCTGCCGCCGGACGAATCCACGCACGTAACCGGTAAGGCCATCGACGTCGGCCCGCAGCAGGGCGCGCAGTGGATGCAGGACAACGGAAATCGGTGGGGGCTGTGCCGGACGTTCGACAACGAGTGGTGGCACTTCGAGTTGCAGACCTTCCCCGGTGGCGCCTGCCCGCCCCGGTGGCCCGACGCCAGTGTCCGTCCGCACCGGTAGCGCGAAACTCGCGAATCGGATAGCTACCAATCGGTATTCAGCAAACTTTCGGAGACACGCCGATTGTCCTGTCCAATACCGGTGTGGCGCACTCGCGGATGGGGCACTGTAAATGTCTGGCGGTTTCCCGGCAGACGGGCCGGGACGCTCGAAGCGATGGAGGTTCGGGTGCAAGGGCGGGTTCCGGTACGGCGGAGCGGTGCGATACGTGGCAATGCGGTGCACAGCGAGACCGGACCGGACATACCCACGGTCCAGCTGATCCCCGAGACCGGTCTGTCCTCCATACCGTGCGGATGGCTGCTGCCGGAACTGCCCACCGCCCTGCTGATCGCGGTCTTCGTCGGCACCGGCTGGGTCGGCTACGCCGCCTCCGACCGGCCGATTCCCGATCCGCCGCTGACCGTCGTGGTCGCACCCGGCGACCGGGATACGCTGTCGGTCACCTTCGGCGACCGGTGAGCCGCGCCGGGCGCGAATATGCCCGGCGCGCAACGAATTTGGTCTAGCTGGTCGGCTCCAGCGCCTCGTCGAAAGTGATGCCGCCCTCGACGGTGTGCGGGGTGCGGCGCCGGTTGGGCGAGCCCAGGGCGGTGGTCAGATCGGAGCCGTCGTGTTCGGCCAGCAGCGCCGAGGAATCCCATACCAGCAGCGTCGCGCTGACGGTGTTCTCGGCGGCCGAATGCGCGAGGTCGTAATGCGCGCACGCGGGCACGTGATCGTAGGTGATCCACAGGTCGTAGCCGGTCATGAACAGGTCGAGATCGAAATCGACCGACAGGCCGAGCAATTCGCTGCGACCGTTGTCGTCGACGCCGGCGAACGCCTCGTCCAGTGCGAGCAGTCGCGGCGCCTGCGGATCGGCCGAATCCAGCATCACGTGCGCGGCGGCGAACAGCGGAAGATGCAGTGACACCGACTGTTCGCCACCCGAGAGCGCGCTGTGCCGGGCGACGGTGAGCCGATCCTCGGAGCCGTCGGCGGTCACCAGGGTGAACGAGAACACCCGCCACGTGCGGTAGTCCAGGGTGGTGGCCAGAATCTCCGGATAGGACCGTTCCGGATGCGCCGCGCGTGCCGCCCGGATCTCGGCGGCGAAATGCGCACGCACAGTGGCCAACTCGTCGGGACCCAGATCGGCAGCGGCGCGGTCCAGCAGTTTGCACACCGCGCGCGCCGACTCCGACAGATTGTCCGCCAGCACCCAGTGCACCCCGATGGTGTTGCCCGAGGACATGCGCCGCTGCTTCATCTCCGCGCCCATCCGGGCGATGAGATCGCGGGCGTCGCAGGTGCGTTCGTGGATCTGCTGCGCCAGCCCGGTCAGCAGCGCGTCCTCGAGAATACGCCGCTCCGCATCGGTCAGCAGCAGTTCCTGATCGGCGCGAGCCGCGGCGATGCGGTCGGCGAAATCGGCCAGTGCCGCCATCCCGTTGTCGTCGTGCACCTGGACCACGGTCAGGCCGTCGGCCGCGTCCCATTGCAGGCGGTAGTCCTGGCGCGCGGAGGCCAGTGCGGCGTCGAATTCCTGCAGCGCCGCGGTCACCGCGCTGCGGGTCGACTTGCGGGCGGACTCCCCGGCGCGCACGGAAGTGGTGGCGGCGCAGAGGTTGTCGAACAACTCGTGCACCTCGACGGGCAGGACGGCGGTCTCGTTCTCCGGCCCGCCGGATTCGATGCGATACAGCAGCTGATCGGCCGTCGACCAGGCCGCCGGCGAACTCGGCCACCGGCTCTCGGTGGGCGCGCCCAGCAGCGAGAGCAGATCGGGCCGCGCGTAGGGCGCGAGTTGCCGCACGTCGGTGAGCAATTCGGTCAGCGCGGTGCCGAGCGACTCGTGGGCGGCGCGATAGGCGCCCTCGGCCGAACCGACCGCTTCGATCGCCTCGGCGGCGGCCTTGCGAGCGGCCCGCTGTTCGGCGCGGGCGGCGTCGATGCGCTCGCGGGCCTGCTCGAGTTCGCGGTCGATATCGGCGGCGTCGGCGCCCAGCGCCTCACGCAGCGTCTCGAGTTTGCGCAATTGCTCCTCGTACCCGGCTCGCGCGGCTTCGGCCTCCTCGGCGAAAGCCTCGGCCAGATCGCGGGATTCGCCGAGCCGGTCGCTGGCCTCGCGGGCGCGTTCGGCCTCGCGTTGCTGGTCGCCGCGCAGCCGCAGCAGGGCGGTGCCGGTGTTCTCGAAATGGCGGACGGCCGCGGCGAGCGCGTCCAGCTCCGCGGGGTCGCGCGGCGCGTTGCGGGAGGCGGCGACCGCGCGCACCTTCTTGTCGGCCGCGGTGAACGCCGCGACCGCCTGGTCCAGATCGTGTTCGGCCTGCGCCGCCGCCTCGGTATGCGAGCGCAGAACTCCCGCCGCCTCGGACACCGAACGCAGCGCGGCGATCACCGCACTGCTGCGCGGCAAGTCCTTCGCGGCGGCCGCCAGCCGGGCCAACTCGCCGGAGGCCTCATCGGCGTCCGCACGAGCGGTCTGTTCGGTCTGTTCGGCGGCGGCGATCTCCTCGGCCAACTCGGCCAGGCGCCGCTCCCGGCGTCGGGCCCGGGCGGTGGCGCCGATGAATTCGGCCTGCGGCTTGTGGTGGCGGCCGATCTGGACACCCTGCCGGAAACCGCCGTCACCGCCGACGGCAACGAGGTCGCCGACGTGGGAGCCGTTGTCGCTCAATGCGATAGAGGCCAGGATATCGGTGAGGTGGGTGCGCGAGACCGTAGCGATCGGCGAATCGGCATCGACGCCGACACCGTCCTCGACGACCAGCACCTGCGCGAGAGTGGGACCGTCGGGCCGGGCGGTGGGCGGGAGCGGCGTCAGGAAGGTGTCCGAATCAGCCTGCGGCGCCTCGTCATTCGCACCGACCCAGGCGTCGAGCAAGCCCGCGGCCTGTAAAGCCGCCTCGATCCCGGCGACGCGCGCGGCATCGATGTCGTCGGCGAAACGCACCAGCCGCCACAGCGGTGCGCCGGGACGCGTCGTCCGGGCCTCGGCGCGGCTCTGCGGGGACGGGGGCGCGTCGTCCTGTTCGGCCGCGACCCGCTGCTGTTCGGCACGCAGCGCCGTGGTGCGATCGCGAGCCTGATCGGCGCTCGCGCGGGCCAGACGGCGGCGATCCCGCAGCGACTCGGTGAGCGATTCGGTGTGCTCGGCCAGCACCTGCGGCAGCGGCGGCGCATCGTCGCCGCCGGCCTCGGCGAGCGCGGCGTCGAGCGCCTCGAACAATCCGGCGGCCACGGGTGAGTACAGCTCACCGTGGGTGTTCCACCAACTACGCAGGGAGGCAGCGGTATTCGCGCGTGTCAGCGCCACCGCGGCCTCCGCCTCGGCCAATTCGGCGGCCGCGGTGTCGCGCCGGCGGGCCGCACGCTCGAGGGCTCGCTCCGCGCGGGTGCGGTCGGCCGCGGCGGCATCGGCCACCGTCATCGCCTGGCGCACCGCGCGCACATCGGCGTCGCGTTCCTCGGCGTGGCTGCGCACGGTGGTGGTGAGTTGTTCGGTGCGGGCCTGTTCCGGCAGGGCGGCCCAGGCGATTCCGGCCTCCTCGGCCGCCGCGCGCAGTTCGTCCTCACCGCGGGCCAGGGCCGCGGCGGCGGTGGTGACCGCGGCGGTGGCGCGTTCGTATTCCTCGCCGCGCTGGTCGGCCGCCTGCTGGGCCTTGGTCGCCTTGTCGCGGTGGACCGCCGCCGAGGTCTCGAGCCGCCGCACCGCATCGGCCAGATCGTCGAGCTGCTGCTTGCCCTCGTAGGCGCTGGACCGCTGCAGCGTCTCCCGATCGGTCAGGGCCTGCTCGTAGGCGCGATCGGCCTCCTCGGCGCGATGCTCGGCGGCGGTGCGCTCGGTCTCGCGCCGCTGCCGCAGTGCCGCGGCCGCGAACAGCGCGGTGCTGCCGTGGGTCACCGCGTCCAGCCGCGAGCGCACCTGATCCACATCCGACTTCGCCTGCACCGCAAGGTATTTGCGATAGACGTCGACGAAGGTGCGAGTGGCGGAGTCGGCGGCGACCAGCCCCTCGAGCGTGCGGCCGACCTCCTCCATATCGCTGAACGAGCGGGCGGCGTCGAGGATCAGCTGATCGTCGAGCGGGCGCAGACCGTCGGTGAGGGCCTGCGACAGTCCGCGCGGATCGAGGTTCTTGGCCAGCTGCGGGCGGCGCAGCGTCAGGATCAGATTGATCAACTGGTCGTAGCGCTGCACACCGAGGCCGAACATGCGCGCGTCGATCGCGGCGCGGTAGTCGACGGGGCGGTCCACGATCGCGTCGGTGCCGATCTGCTCGGCCAGCTGTTTGCGGGTGAAGGGCCGGTCGTCGGGTCCGATCAGCGAGAAGTCCACGCCCACCCGGCCGTCGGCGACGAAATACCACCGCGTCACCTTGTCCGAGGACCGGGTCGCGCGCATGCCGATGCCGACGGTGACCACCTCGGGATCCGACCAGCGCCCGCGCGCGAATTCCATCCAGACATAGGAATAGGCCGAATCCTGTTTGCGATAGAGCAGATTCGACTTCATCGTGCGCTCTTCACCGGCGAACGGATTCAACCGCCGCGGTTCGATGCGGCCGTCGAAGACGAAGGGGAACAACACCTCCAGGGCCTTGGTCTTGCCGGATCCGTTCGGACCGCGCAGCACCAGCCGCCCGTCGGCGAAGCAGAATTCCTGATCGCGGTAGTCCCACAGATTGACGATTCCGGCGCGGGTGGGAATGAAGCGGACACCACCGTGAATGAGGTCCATGGTTACTCCGTCCCCTTTCCTGAGGTACTGGATCCCGCGGCGCCGGCCGGTGCGGTCGCCGGTTGCCCGGTGGCGTGCGCGCCCAGCGATCGTGCCGAGGCGAACAATTCGGTTTCGGCCCGCGTGCGCACGGTGACCACCGCGCCCCGATAGCGGGCCAGCGCGGGCAGTGCCAGGACACCGCCGTCGACCATCTCCACCAGAGACAGCCGCGCCAGCAGACCGACCACCTCGGTGGTGAGCCCGCCCACGTCGGCCTGCCATTGAGCGGCGAAGGTCGAACCGTACCGCTCGGTGAGCGCGTGCACCGTCGCGCGAATCCACTCGTCGTCGACGAACGGATGGGTGATCGGCTCGGGACCTTCCTCGTCGGCCGGATCATCCGCGTCGCCGGGTTCCTGCGGCGCCGTGACCAGCGGCGCGAAGACCGTGGCCGCCGGAATGGCGGCATCGAGACCGTCGGCGATGCCGGTGGCGGCGGGCGGGCGCGGTTGCCGGGGCAGCGGATTGTCGATGTCGAGGACCCGGTCGGCGATCTCGCCGATCAGCAGCAGCGCCACCTGCGCGAGGGTTCCGGTGCTGGGGAAGCGCACATCGGAGAACCGGCCGGAGGTGTCGATCAAGGCCACACCCTCACCGCGGCGTTCGGCGCGCAACCCGGTGAGCAACTCCACCTCCGCCACGATCTTCTCGCTGCCCAGCGCGGATTGTTCCGCCGCACCGAGGGTTTCGGTGTAGACGACCGGCAGTTCGATCAGCGCCCGCCGCACCCGGCGCGCGGCCGCGGCGCGCGACGGCACGGAAACCGTTGCGGCGGAATCGGTGTCGTCGGCGAGCAGGGTGCGCACACTGTGCAGGTGCTGCAACGCGCGCGGCGGCCGGAATATCGCGAACACCACCGAGCGGTCGATGTCGTAGAGTGCCTCACCCGCTTCCGGGTCGGCGGCCCAGCCACCGGCGTCGCCGTCGGCGAGGGTCAGGGCGCCGCGGGCGGCCAGCCAGGCCACCGCGTCCACGAACGCATCCCGGTCGGCAGCGCGTTCGGTCGACAGTTCCAGCCCTTCCACCCGCACGGCGTAGGCCGCGACCTGATCGGCCAACTCCGACAGCGTGATCTGATCACCGGCGCGACCGAGCGCCGCCAGGGCGAGGGAGAGATAGGCGTAGCGGCGACGGTCGAAGATACGATCGGCGGGGGTACGGGCGGGACGGCCGGTGTCGAGCCGGTCGGGGATCGGGAACAGCCGAGCCGTGGTCTCGGTGACCTCGAGCCGGTAACCGAGCAGCTCGGCCATGTCCTCGCGCAGTTCCGTGGCCCAGCGCCGGATCAACGGCAGCGCAATGCGATCCGGGAAGGTCCGGGTCACCAGATGATTGGCCAGCAGGACCCGCGCCGCGCGCTGGTAGCTGTCCAATGCGAGCGGGTCGATGGTTTTCGCGTGCATCACGACCGACCGGAGGCGGTGCGGGCGCGGGAATTCTCGCGCACCTCGAGCCGGCGGTGATCCAGATACAGCAGGCCCTGGGCCGTGCGCACCACCGTGGAGCCGGGATGTTCGCGGACCGTCAGCGTGACGCCGCTGTCGGATCCGGTCGTGCTCACCCGGCCGCTCACGGGCACCCACGCGGTCGAGGCGGCGTCGAGCAGCCGCAGCAGGACCTCGGTTTCACGTTCGTCGAGCACCCGGTCGTGCACATCGGCTGCGGCCAGCGACATCGCGGCCGCCGCGCGGGCCCGCTGCGTCTCCAACTGCGCCTGGCGCAGCCGCCGCACCCCGGCATCGTTGCGCACGAGCCGCGCGGGCGCGCCCGGGGTGGGCTGACGGCCGGTTTCGGCGAGCGTGCGCGCGATCTCCAGCGGCGCTGCCTCCCACCAGGATCGGTGGGCGGGAATGATGTCGGCGTCGGGATGTTCCATCGACAGGTGCCGGGGTTTGCCCAATCCGAAGACGACGTCGAACAGGGCGTGCGCACTGTCGGTGGTGGGCGCGGCGGCGAACCAACCGGCCAGATGCCGCAGCGCCGACTCCCGGCTCACCCCGCCCTTGCGTGTTTCGGTCACGCGGCGCAGCAGCGACAGCACCGCCGCGATCGCGCTCATGGTCGCCTCCCGCAACCGTTCGGCCTCGGTCGCCGGTGCGGATTCGGCGGCCGGGTCGGGCGCGCCGCGATCGCGGACCGCGACGAACCATCCGCGCAGCCCCTGCCAGCGAGCCCGCCAATCGGCTTCGCGCGCGCCGATGTCCAGCAGCACCCGCTCGTCACAGGACGCGGCGCGGGCGATCAGCGACTCGGCGCCGGTGTCGTCGACCTCGGCGATCGCGGCCGCCAGCCGGGGCGCGTAGCGGGCCAGATCCATGCTGAATTCGCGCATGTGCGCCAGCAGCGCATCCTTGTGTGCGAGAAAGGCTTCCGGCGTGGCCTCGGTCGTGCGGACCAGATCGCCGAGGGTCAGATAGAAATGCGCCGCGCGGTCGGCCAATTCGGACAGCGCGGTATCGAGTCGCTTCAGGATCCGGTACACCCGCTCGGCGTCCCCGCCGCGATTGGCCTGCGCCAGTGCTTGCAGATCGGCCAGCAGTTCCGGGAGCACCAGCCGCGACAGCGAGGCCTCGTCCAAGCGCGCGCCCAGGACCTCGTTCACCGCCCGGTACGCCTGATATCCGGCCTGCGAGAACTGATATACGTAGTGCCGGTTGCGATATTCGGCCAGGGTCGCCGCGCGGGTGCCGTCGTAACTGCGTTCCAGCACACCCCAGGTGTGCAGCTGTTCGAGCAGCGGCCCGATCTCGGTGGCGGTGGGGTGCGGGGCATCGAGCATCCGAGCCAGGGTGTCGGCCACATCGGAGGCATGCAGCAGCACCACATAGGCGGCACGCGCGTGATCGAAGGCGCGCAGCACCCACAGATAGTCGTTGCGCTTGTCGGCGGTGGCGAAGGAGAACAACCGCAGCCGATCCGCGCCCTCGATCACCGTCTCGTCCCGGGTGCGGGAGACGCCGTCGAACAGTGCGGGTTCGGCGGGTAGCAATCGGTCAGCGGACTCGGTCACCGGCACGAGCGTAATACCTGCCCGTGCGCCGCGGCGGCGCACCCGGGCCTCGGCGTGCCGTCACCCCGCCTCGGTGGCGACCGCGGAGCGTTCCACGGTCAGCAGGCTCTCCTCACTGTGCTCGCGATGATAGGCGGCGCCACCGCCGTTGAGGCCGAACAACCGCTTCGACCACAGCAACCACAGCACCGCGGCGATATTGATAACCAGGGCGCCGGCGCGGACGACGGTGATGCGCTCGGTGAGCTCGTAGATTTCGAGCGGTAGGAACAGCGAGGTGGCGATCACCGCGAAATACTCACCCCAGCGCTGCACGTACCACAGGCCCACGGCCTCCACGAATTCGATGACGGCGTACGCCAGCAACCCCGCCGCGATCCAGGTGAGCACGGTCGGCGACAGCGTCCAGCCCTTCTCGATGAACGCCACGATCTTGGAATTGTCGGGATTCCAGCCGATCTGGTCGGCGAGCGGACGGATCAGCGGCAGCTCGCGATCGAATGCGGCATGCAGCTGCTCCTGCGAATTGCGCACCTTGAACACCCCGGCGGCCAGCACCACGAACACCAGCCCGCGGATCACGCGTTCGGTGGCCAGCAGCCGCATGATCAGCCGGTCGCGCAGCAGCCGCCCGCGCGGCACCTCGGGCGCCGCGTCGGCCGGGCCGCGTCCGCGCGGTTCGCCGATCACGAAGTTCCCGCAGCGCAGACACCGCCAGGCTTCGCCGGCGGCCGTCGAAACATGCAGGCGCGCAGCCAGTTCCGCTTCGTCGGGGGCGTAGGTGGCGTGCCCGTGCCACGAGCAGCTGCGCAGACTGAAGTCCATTCGTCGCAGCGTACAACCCCGGCGGCATCGTGCAATTCAGCGGCGCAGGCGAATCCGCTCAGCTCATCGACAGGACCCGCAGCTGCTCGAGGTAGGTGCGAGTGCGGGGATCGGACGGATAGCGTTCGATCATCTCCCGCGCCGCCTCGCCCGCGATCCACAGCAGTGAGGGCAGCGAGCGGCGCTTGCCCTCGAACGCCCGCATCGCCTCGTCGACCGCGAGCTCCAGATCGCGATCGCGGACCGCTACGACGGCCAGGGTCAGCTGTGCCTCGGATACGCGCATCGGCTGACGGACCGAACCGTCGAGGCCCGTGGCGCTGCGGATCACCTGGCGGGCATAGGCTTCCGCCGGGCGGTTGTCACCGGCGACCCGGCAGCAATCCATGGCGTAGAAGTCGAACTTCTGCGCGTCGACCACGAAGTGGTTGTCCAGATTTGCCGGATTGTCCAATTGCCGCAAGATATTTCGGCCGCGCTCGAGGGCGCGTTCCATCGCCTCGCGATCGCCGATGCGGGCCCACGCCTTGGCCTGCTGCGCGGCCAGCTGCACGCCGACGCCCATGCCGCGGCAGTTGTCCAGGGCGGACTCGGCCACCTCGATCGCACCGCGGTAGTTGCCCTGCGTGATGGCGAACCAGGCCGCCATTTCCGCACCCCAGCCGACGATTTCGGGATGGTCGGCCTCCTGTCCCAGTGACAGGGCCGCGCGGCGGGTCGCCTCCGCGGCGGTGCGCCGGCCCAGGTCGTAGTCCACACATCCGACCAGCAACGCCACCCAACCGGCGAGGACCAGCACCTCGCGATGCTGGGCCAGGGTCAGCCGCCCGTCCAGCAGCGAGGTGATGCGCCGCAGCCACGCGGTGCCCTCGGTATGCAGTTCGTGCGGGTCGGCGAAGGGATATTCGCAGCACAGCCGCTCGGCGGTGATGCGAATGGCATCCAGTGTGGCCGAGGAGATGTCGGACATCCGTAGCCGGCCGATGAACTCGAGCGTGTCCATTCCCGTTGACGACAAAAGTTCGTCGTCCCGATTCGGGCGCGCCTTGGGGAAAAACGCCGCGGTGACGGTGTCGAACGCCGCCGCGATGATCGGCGCGTAGAAATCGTCCGGGCGCGACTCGCCCGATTCCCAACGGCGCCAATTGCGTAGGAGGGTACTGTCTGTCGGCAAGTTGTGGGATGACTTCGCGCGCATCGCACGGACGGCATCCGCTTGGGACCACCCCCGGGCGTCGCGTTCGGAGCGCATCCTGACAGCCCAGACGGGTCGATCGTCACTCACGGCCACGTCTGTAGTATCCCACCAGTTAACGCGAGTTGGACCCAATAGGGCACGCGGTTGTCCGTCATTGACATCTGCAATTGCATTTGCCGATGACGGATGCTCGATTCGGGCGGTTTTCCCGTCCGCAGAAGGTGATCCACTAGCAGGTGATCCACAACAGAACAGCGAGTCCCTTACACATCCAAACGGAGGTTCGGGTGGAAGCGTTGATCTATGGATACGTGCGTGACGATTTGGCCGACGGTCACGCCGCCGAGCTGGAGGATGCGATGTGCACCCTGGCCAGCGAAGTCGGCCTCTGCTTCGCCGCGACGTTCCATGAATCGACCCAGGGTGACGGCACCGCGTTCGCCGAACTCACGGCCGAGCTCAAGCGGGCCGAGGCACACCATGTGGTGGTTCCGTCCCTCGATCATCTTGCGGGCCAGACCATTCCGCGCGACGTGCTGATCGCGAAACTGGCTCACGACGCGGAGGCCCAGGTGCTGACCATCGAGACCTGACCGCGCGCGGCTGTCGCCGGACACGCGTCCGCGGGACCCGTCCGCCGGCCGAGTGTCCGGCGCCGCCACCGGCTACAAGCCGAATCCGCCCTTGCCGCCGCCTCGCCGGCGCAGATACTTCTCGAATTCCGCGGCGATCGCATCGCCATCGATCTTGGCCATCGCGTCGTCGAGGTCGACCGCGGCGTCGCCGCGCTCCTCCAGCGACCGCACGTATTCGGTGACCTCCTCGTCACCCTCGGTCATCTCGTCGACCGCGGACTCCCAGTCCTCGGCCTGCGCGGGCAACTCGCCCAGCGGCACCTCGATATCGAGCACGTCCTCGACCCGGCGCAGCAGCGCGATTGTCGCCTTCGGATTCGGCGGCTGGGAGACGTAGTGGGGAACCGCCGCCCAGAACGAGATCGCCGGCACGCCCGCTCGCACACACGCGTCCTGCAGCACGCCGGTGATGCCGGTCGGGCCCTCGTAGCGAGTTTGTTCCAGGCTGAACTGTTCGGCCGCTTCCTTGCTGTAGGCGGTGCCGGTGACCGGGACCGGCCGGGTGTGCGGCGTGTCCGCGAGCAGTGCTCCCAGAATCACCACCGTCGTGACCTGCAGTTGCTCGATCAGTTCGATGATGTCGGAGCAGAACGCTCGCCAGCGCATATTCGGCTCGATGCCGTGCAGCAACACGATGTCGCGCTCACTACCGGGAGGTGAGCACACCGACAGCGTGGTCGAGGGCCACTGGATCTCGCGGGTCACGCCGTCGACCTGGCGCACGGTCGGCCGATTGACCTGGTAATCGTAGTAGTCTTCGGAATCCAGTTCGGCCAGCGGTTCGGCGTCCCAGATCAGTTCCAGATGTTCGACGGCGCCGCTGGCGGCGTCGGCCGCGTCG
The DNA here is from genome assembly GCF_001665865.1 of Nocardia sp. 852002-20019_SCH5090214. Classification (NCBI taxonomy): domain Bacteria; kingdom Bacillati; phylum Actinomycetota; class Actinomycetes; order Mycobacteriales; family Nocardiaceae; genus Nocardia; species Nocardia sp. 852002-20019_SCH5090214. The sequence continues at coordinate 24,743 of NZ_LZMK01000159.1, forward strand.
TTCCAGCCTTCGAAGGCGGCGACGAGAACCGGATCACGCAACGTCGGCATTGCCGGATCGGATGAGGCACTGGGGTTCACCCGGTCAGCCTACGGCGTGGCGGCGGTGTCGTTCACCGCATATTGCGGGATACCGCGTGTCGGGAGCGATGTGGCACGGGCCGCCCGGTCCGGTGGTCAGGATTGTCGGGGCCGCCCACTACTCTGGGGTACATGTCTGTGTCCTCCCGCGCCGAGTTCGATACCACGTTGCTCGACACGCTTGCCCGGCGTGTCGTGATCGGCGACGGTGCGATGGGCACGATGTTGCAGGCCGCGGATCTGACGCTCGACGACTTCCGTGGCCTCGAAGGATGCAACGAGATCCTGAACGAGACCCGCCCCGACGTGCTGCGCGGCATTCACCGCGCCTACTACGAGGCCGGCGCCGACGCGGTCGAGACCAACACCTTCGGCTGCAACCTGCCCAACCTGGCCGACTACGACATCGCCGACCGGATCCGCGATCTGTCCGAGCGCGGCACCCGGCTCGCCCGCGAGGTCGCCGACGAGATGGGCCCGTCCGCCGACGGCACGCCCCGCTACGTCCTGGGGTCGATGGGCCCCGGTACCAAACTGCCCACCCTGGGCCACGCCCCCTTCGTCGCGCTGCGCGACGCCTACGCCGAGGCCGCGCTCGGCATGCTCGAGGGGGGCGCGGATGCCATCCTGATCGAGACCTGCCAGGACCTGCTGCAGGTGAAGGCCGCGGTCACCGGTAGCCGCCGGGCCATGGAACGGGCCGGGCGGCGCATTCCGATCATCACCCACGTCACGGTCGAGACCACCGGAACCATGCTGGTCGGCAGTGAGATCGGTGCGGCGCTGACCGCGATCGAGCCACTCGGCGTCGACATGATCGGTCTCAATTGCGCCACCGGCCCGGACGAGATGAGCGAACATCTGCGCCATCTGTCCAAGCACGCCCAGCTGCCGGTGTCGGTGATGCCGAACGCGGGCCTGCCGGTGCTGGGGGCCAACGGCGCCGAATATCCGCTCACCCCGGGCGAATTGGCGAGCGCGCTGCACGGCTTCGTCACCGAATTCGGCCTCGCGCTGGTGGGTGGCTGCTGCGGCACCACCCCGCAGCACATCCGCGAGGTCGCCGACGCGGTCGCGAATGTCGCTCCGGCCGAACGCAATCCGGCTCACGAGCCGAGCGTGTCCTCGATGTACACCTCGGTGCCGTTCGAACAGGACGCCTCGATCATGATGATCGGCGAGCGCACCAACGCCAACGGCTCCAAGGCATTCCGCGACGCGATGCTGGCCGGCGACTGGCAGAAATGCCTCGACATCGCCAAGGACCAGACCCGCGACGGCGCGCACATGCTGGACCTGTGTGTCGACTACGTCGGCCGCGACGGCAGCGTCGACATGGCCGAGCTGGCGGGCCGGCTGGCCACCGCCTCGACGCTGCCGATCATGCTCGACTCCACCGAGCCGCCGGTGCTGCAGGCCGGTCTGGAACATCTGGGCGGGCGGTGCGCGGTCAACTCGGTGAACTACGAGGACGGCGCCGGGCCGGATTCGCGCTTCCAGCAGATCATGCGCCTGGTGGCCGAGCACGGCGCCGCCGTGGTGGCGCTGACCATCGACGAGGAGGGCCAGGCTCGCACGGCGGACAAGAAGGTCGAGATCGCCGAGCGCCTGATCGCCGACATCACCGGCAATTGGGGGCTGGCCGAGAGCGACATCATCGTCGACTGCTTGACCTTCACCCTCGGCACCGGCCAGGAGGAGTCGCGGCGCGACGGTGTGGAGACCATCGAGGGCATCCGCGAACTCAAGCGCCGCCACCCGCAGGTGCAGACCACCCTCGGCCTGTCGAACATCTCCTTCGGCCTCAACCCGGCCGCGCGGCAGGTGCTGAACTCGGTGTTCATGCACGAATGTGTCGAGGCCGGGCTGGATTCCGCGATCGTGCACGCCTCGAAGATCCTGCCGATGAGCCGGATCCCGGAGGATCAGCGCACCGCGGCGCTGGATCTGATCTACGACCGCCGCCGCGAGGGCTACGACCCACTGCAGACGCTGATGGCGATGTTCGAGGGCGTGTCGGCCGCCTCGGCCAAGGCCTCCCGCGCCGACGAACTGGCCGCGTTGCCGCTGTTCGAACGCCTGGAGCGGCGCATCGTCGACGGCGACCGCAACGGGCTGGAGCAGGATCTGGACGCGGCCATGCAGGAGGTGCCGCCGCTGCAGATCATCAACGAAACGCTGCTGTCGGGGATGAAGACCGTCGGTGAGCTCTTCGGCTCCGGTCAGATGCAGCTGCCGTTCGTGCTGCAGTCCGCCGAGGTGATGAAGGCCGCCGTGGCGCACCTGGAACCGCATATGGAGGCCACCGACGACTCCGGCAAGGGCCGCATCGTGCTGGCCACGGTCAAGGGCGACGTGCACGACATCGGCAAGAACCTGGTCGACATCATCCTGTCGAACAACGGCTACGAGGTCGTCAATCTCGGTATCAAACAACCGATTTCGGCGATCCTGGACGCGGCGACCGACAAGAAGGCCGATGTGATCGGCATGTCCGGTCTGCTGGTCAAGTCGACGGTGGTGATGAAGGAGAACCTCGAGGAGATGAACACCCGCGGGGTCGCCGACCAGTTCCCGGTGCTGCTGGGCGGCGCCGCGCTGACCCGCGCCTACGTCGAGAACGATCTGACCGACGTCTACGCCGGCGATGTGCACTATGCCCGCGACGCGTTCGAGGGCCTGCGCCTGATGGACGACATCATGACTCGCAAGCGTGGCGGCGCGGGCGATTCGGACAGTCCCGACGCCGAGGCCGAACGCGCCAAGGCCGCCGAGCGCAAGGCCCGCCACGAGCGGTCCAAGCGCATCGCGGCGGAACGGCGCGCCAAGGAGGTGCCCGTCGAGGTGCCCGAACGCTCGGACGTGGCCGCCGATCTGCCGGTGCCGGTGCCGCCGTTCTGGGGCACGCGGGTGATCAAAGGTCTTGCGGTGGGCGAATACTCGGGCCTGCTGGACGAGCGCGCGCTGTTCCTGGGGCAGTGGGGTCTGCGCGGGCAGCGTGGCGGCGAGGGGCCGAGCTACGAGGAACTGGTCGAATCCGACGGCCGCCCGCGGCTGCGGTACTGGCTGGACCGGTTGTCCACCGAGGGCGTGCTGCAGCATGCGGCAGTGGTCTACGGCTACTTCCCGGCCGTATCCGAGGGGGACGATGTGATCGTTCTCACCGAGCCGGACCCCGCTGCGCCGCAACGCTATCGGTTCACCTTCCCGCGTCAGCAGCGCGACCGGTTCCTGTGCATCGCCGACTTCGTGCGCTCGCGGAAGCTGGCCGTGGAGCGCGGACAGGTCGACGTGCTGCCGTTCCAGCTGGTCACCATGGGCCAGCCGATCGCCGATTTCGCCAACGAGCTGTTCGCGGCGAACAACTATCGCGACTACCTCGAGGTGCACGGCATCGGCGTGCAGCTCACCGAGGCGCTGGCCGAGTACTGGCACCGCCGGATTCGCGAAGAGCTTGTGCTGGAAGGACATTCGGTCGCCGACGAGGACCCCGCCGAGGTGACGGATTACTTCAAACTCGGCTACCGTGGCGCACGCTACTCCTTCGGTTACGGGGCCTGCCCCGAACTCGAGGATCGCGCGAAACTGGTGTCGCTGCTCGAGGCGGACCGGATCGGCGTGTCGCTGTCGGAGGAGTTGCAGCTGCATCCGGAACAGTCCACCGATGCCTTCGTCCTGCTGCATCCGGAAGCAAAATACTTCAACGCGTAGGATTTTGGCGTTTCCGGGCGTCACGCAGAGTGGCAAGGCGGCTCGGCGTGTGAGCGCAGGAGGGGTTGGACACCATGAGTTCAGATCGGCTGATCGCCGGGCGGTACCGACTGGCCGATCCCATCGGCAGTGGAGCCATGGGGGTCGTGTGGCGCGCCAGTGACGTCCGGCTGCGGCGCACCGTCGCGGTCAAACAGCTGTTGCTGGCGCCCGGGCTGACCAAGGCGCAGGCGCTCGAGGCGAAGATGCGCGCGATGCGGGAGGGACGCATCGCGGCGCGGTTGCACCATCAGAACGCGGTCACCGTCTTCGACGTCGCGGAGGAGGACGGCCAGCCCTGGCTGGTGATGGAATACGTCGACGCGCAGAGCCTCGCGGCGTTGATGCGCGACAAGGGACCGCTCGAGCCGCGCGAGGTCGCCCGGATCGGGGCGAAGGTCGCCGCGGCGCTGGCCGCCGCGCACGACGCCGGCATCGTGCACCGGGACGTGAAGCCCGCGAACATCCTCGTCGCCGACAACGGGACGGTGAAGATCACCGACTTCGGGATCTCGCGGGCCGTCGGCGACGTCACGGTCACCTCGACCGGCTTCCTGGCCGGCACTCCGGCGTATCTGTCGCCGGAGATCGCGCGCGGTGAGGATCCGGAGCCGGCGTCGGACGTGTTCGCGCTGGGGTCGACGCTGTATGCGGCCGTCGAGGGCGCGCCGCCGTTCGGTGAGGGCGACAACCCGCTGGCGGTGCTGCATTCGGTGGTCAGTGCCAAGGTGCCCGAGCCCAAGCGCGCCGAATCGCTGGGCCCGGTGCTGATGAGCCTGCTGGCCGCCGACGGCGCCGACCGGCCGACCATGCGGGAGGCGCAGCAGGCGCTCGAGGCCGTCGCCGACGGCCGATCGGCGGCGTTGGTTCCTGCGGCCACCAAGGTGCTGCCGCAACCGGGCGCCGACGCCGCGGCGACCACGGTGCTGTCGGCTCCCGAGAAGACAGCGCCCGCGCCCACCCCCGCGGGTGCCGGATCTACGGCGAAAACGCCCGCGCCGCAACCGAAACCGGGCCCGCTGCGCGATCGGCGGATCTGGGCGGTCGCCGCTGCCGCCGTTCTCGTCGTCGCGGTGATCATCGGTTTGGTGGCGACGTCCGGGTCCGACGACAACCACACCGCGGCGGCGGGGGACGGCACCACCTCGGCGCCGGGGCAACCCTCGGCGACCGCCTTCGCGCCGCCCGGCGCCGCGACCCCGGACGCGCCCGGTGGATCCTCATCCAACGGTGCGGGGGGTAGCGCGTCGCTCGGCAGCCCCGTGCCCAGCGGCCAGGTCCCGCCCGGCCCGGCGCCGAGCGGCGCCTCGCCGCCCGGCGCGAGCG
>NZ_LZMK01000160.1:0-758 GCF_001665865.1 Nocardia sp. 852002-20019_SCH5090214
GCCAACCAGGCGTGTGAGTCGTTGATGCATTTGCGCGCCGGTGTGAGCATCTACGAGTGGCTGGTCGCCGACCCGTGGACGAGGCAACTACTCGGGCAGGAGTGGCACACAATCGCGCACGGCCTGATCTGGGGTGCCGCGCCACTGATCGAGTGCGTGATGCCAGACGGTGAGCGCGAGCGTCTGCTCGAGGTCTGCAGTCGGGTGCCGGAATGGGAAGCGTTGTGGACCACACGCCCCGCCAACGCTGACTTGATCTACGGCGCGCGCATGACCAACCCGGGCACGGGAAACACCCTCGACTATGCGTTCACCGCTTCCGAGTTGCGGTTTCCGCCCCGGGTCGGGTGGTGGCAGGGCCAGCTCACCCCCGCGGGGCCAGAGTTGGCGCCGGTGAGTACGTGAACGTGGCCCGGGAGGGAACAGGCCGGATGCCTGGCGGTCTTCCCTCCGGGCCACGCTCGCCTGTGGCGCACACGCCATCGCGGGGGTCTGTGGCGGCGCCGACGGCGACGCCGGGGCTGCGGCGCGGGCGGCGACGTAGGCCGCTGCAATCGCGTGGTGGCGGTGTGTTCGATGGCGGCGGCGATGTCGGCCGCGGTGAGAAACCATGTTCGCCTGGCCCGATGTCCCGGCAGCGCGCCTGCTTTCAGCTGCCGCCAATACCATGCTTCGGACTTGTGCAGAGCGCGAGCGCCGACAGAGACCGGGTAGGTCGGCTCGTGCGGGGCCGCCACCGCATCCGCGGCGTCCTCAAA
>NZ_LZMK01000161.1:0-661 GCF_001665865.1 Nocardia sp. 852002-20019_SCH5090214
GCGGCGATCTCTTTGGCCTGCTCAGCGAATTTCGCGCTGACGGCCTTACGGACCACGGCGTCCATCAGCTCGCTCAGCTCGGCGGCCGGGATGATCTGCGCGGCAGCCGATCCGGCCGGGGCAGCGCCGTTGGTGGGGGTGGTGGTGTCGCTCATGCTGCGTTGTCCTCCTCGTCAGACGGCACGGCACGCAGGCGCGGGCCAGCCGTGGTGGTGCCGGATTGGGTGGGTGCGTGTGCGGCGATCGATTCGCGGATGAGGTCGGCGTCGGCGCGTTCCATCCACGGCGTGGTCCGCACGAGAGTCGAGCGGTGACCGGAGGTGAACACCAGCGCCCGCCCACGGGGCATGGCCGCGATATCGCTGGCGGTGAGAGTGGCCTCGGTGGTCAGCGAGGTCGACTCGGTGCCCGAGTCCGCCCGCCGGCCGCGCGAGACGCTGGTGACCAGCTCGCGGTGATCACCGACGATGCGGGAGCGGGCCTGCAGGAAGTCCTCGTCGTCCAATCCGCTGCCGAGGACCTTGATGTTGGCCGCCGACCACAGCGCCTTCATGCCCGCTTCGCCCCAGCAGCCCACGCCCTGAGCCCAGGACTGCAGGATCGTTTGCACGATGATTCCGCGAGATCCGAAGTGGGAGTACCTGTTCCGCGATGCGACCGA
>NZ_LZMK01000162.1:0-1465 GCF_001665865.1 Nocardia sp. 852002-20019_SCH5090214
GGAGCTGTACGCCCAGATCGAACAGTGGCGCACCAATCCCACCCCGGACCGTCTCACGGCGCTGACGAAGAAGATGCAGGCCGCCGGGATCGGCGAGCCGGTCGCCACCAAGGCCCGGTTCGTCGCCCTGTATCTGGGCGGGGCCGCGGCCACCGGCTCGAAAGCCCAGGGGCTCGTGAGTGCGGGTGCGGCGGCCGCCGCTCTGCGCCGCATGGACTCTCCGCTGGTCGATCCGGGAGAGGAGGCCAAATTCCGGGTCGACACCCTGCTCACGGATTACCAGGTTCGCCTGCAGCACGGGCACGACACCGTCGGTGTGCAGGCGCGGCTGGCCGAGGCGATCTCGGTGATGACCGAGAAAGACCGCGAGATCGCCCGCGAGCGGGGCAAACAGATCCGCAAAAACCCGGCCGAGGCGCGTAAGCCGTTGTGGCCCGATCACGTCAACCGCGACGAGCTCGCCACGACCGTGCGCGCGTATGCGGCGCTGGCGCCGATCGTGGAGGCCCGCATCGCCCTCGATCCCGACGGCAAGGACCCCGAGGCGAGGTGGGACAAAGACCAGCGGCAGCGGGCCGAGGTGATGCGCGCTCAGATCGACAAGGCGATCAAGTCGGGCAAGGGTTTGGCCGATATCGAGCGTGACCAGCTGCGCGCCGTGCTCACCGATATCGAGGCCGGGAAAACTCAGGTGCCGGACACGCTGCTGGCCGATGACCGGTCCGCGGCCGCGATCGAGCGCGAACGCCGCGACAACTACGCGCGTGCCTACGCCGAGGAAAACCGCCGCGAGATCGAAAAAATCTTGTCGACCGCGGCCGCGCCCGAGGGCACTGTCCGCGCAGTCCGCGACGACCTCAACCGTGTGGTCCTCGCGCAGACCGCGCTGGCGGCCGGGCGCACCAGTCGCGACGACTACGAAGCCACCCAAGCCGAGGAACAGCTGCGCAACAGCATGATCACTGCCGGGGTGCCCGAACACGTCCGCCTCGACGTGAACCAATTCCTCGCCGTCGAAAACGACGCCTGCGAGAAGAAAGGCGAGCGCGCACGCGCCGTCCAGGACCAGTGGGCCGGTCGCCGAGAAAAGGTCGCCGCCGAACGCAATCCCGGCCCGCCCTCCTACGACAGCCCCGAACGCCTCGCGCTGCTGGAGTACAACCTGCGCCAGGCCGGACTGACTGAGGACCAGCGCGCTCAGCGCCTGGCCGCTGCGGCCGGGCGGGCCAAGCCGCCGAGTGAAGCGGTGAAGCCGCCCACCCCGGAGGCACGAGCGCGCCAGACCGCCCCGGGGACTGGGCTCGCGCAGGCCTACAACCGCGACCGTGACCGCGACACCGGTCACGAGCGCTGAGACGTCGTTCCGAACTTCCAAGGGGGGAACGACTGTGGCACCGCTCGAAACCGCTTCCGAGGCAGCCGATCACGAACCGGAGATCTACCCGTGGAAGGCCGCTCCATCGAG
>NZ_LZMK01000163.1:0-750 GCF_001665865.1 Nocardia sp. 852002-20019_SCH5090214
CGAACTCGATGATCTGTGCTGGGCGGCGGTGGAAGCCAAGGCGATCGAGCTGGGTGTGCAGCTCGCTCCGGGTCAGGTTCCCGGCGTGCTGATCGGCCGCGCGGTCGCCTGCGGCCGCGAACTGTGGGGTTCGTTCGAGGATCTGCACCTCGACATCTGGGGCCCGCGCTCGGGTAAGACCACCTGCCGGGTGATCCCGGCGATCATGGACGCCCCGGGCGCGGTGGTGGCCACCAGCAACAAGCGCGATGTCGTGGACGCCACGCGCGGGCATCGGGCGACGGTCGGCGAGATCTGGGTGTTCGATCCGCAGGGCGTGGCCGGCGCCGAGCCGTCGTGGTTCTGGGATCCGTGCGCGTGGGTGGCCGGTGAGGGCGGCAGCGGCGCTCAGGAGCGTGCGGCCGAGCTGGCCGCGCACTTCGCCGATGCGACCGACTCCAGCAGTGGGGACGCGTTTTTCGAGCCGGAAGGCGAGGACCTTCTCGCCGGGTTGATCCTGGCGGCCGCGTTGGACAAGAAGCCGATCACTCAGGTGTTCGCGTGGGTGACTTCGCCGACGGATCAAGCGCCGGTTGGTGTGGTCCAGAAGCACGGGTTTTCGCTGGTCGCAGGTGCGCTGGCTACGCAGTACAACGCGCCGGACAAGCAGAAGGGCGGCGTGTTCTCGACCGCGAAGAAGATGGCGGCGGTCCTCAAGTATGAGGAAGTGCGGCAGTGGGTGTGCCCGCCGTCGAAGGGTGAGCGGCCCCG
>NZ_LZMK01000164.1:0-552 GCF_001665865.1 Nocardia sp. 852002-20019_SCH5090214
CCGCCGACGATGACCCAGTCGATCGCCGGGATCGGCCGCCAGTCGGCGCAGCCGGGGCACCCGCATTCGAAGCGTTCGTCGTCGTCGGGCCACCGGCACCGGCACCCGTCCGGGCATCCGGTCGGGAACAGGAACCGGTCCAGGTCGATCGGGCCGAGCAGCGGCTCACACGACAGGAACCGCACCGCCGCGTCGGTGTTGATCAGCTCGGTGATGCGGCCGGTGGTGGCGCCGTTCTCGACCGAGGTGCCCAGCCACAGGTTCGGCGGCAGCACCAGGCCCTGTTCGACCATGCGCCGCGCCCGCGCCGGCCGCTTGGTCAGCACCTGGTAGGTGTGCTGCGGGGTCTCGGCGATGACCTCGACCACCGCCTGCACGAACTCGGCTGGCACCCGGGCGTGGAACAGGTCGGACATGGAGTTGACGAACACCCGCCGCGGTGTGCGCCACCGGCGCGGGATGTCCAGGGCGCCATGGTGAGTGGTGACCGCGAACCCGGGCCCGGAGGTGCGTGGGTCGCCGTCGTTTTGGTACTTCGCCGACCCCATCGCC
>NZ_LZMK01000165.1:0-2213 GCF_001665865.1 Nocardia sp. 852002-20019_SCH5090214
GGTCCCGGATGCGTGGTCGGGCTACTGATGCAACGCTCGGCACAAGCGATCACCGCCATCACCGCGGTACTCGAGACAGGGGCCGCCTACCTGCCCATCGATCCCGAACATCCGAGGGCACGAATCGAATTCATGATTGCCGACGCCACACCGGCGGCCGTGATCACCACCGCCGACCTGGCCGGACGACTCGACGGAATCGACATACCGATCATCGATGTCGACAACCCCGCAATCCACAGCCAACCCAGCACCGCGCTACCGGCGCCGCGCCCGGATACCATCGCCTACCTCATCTACACCTCCGGCACCACCGGGGTGCCCAAAGGCGTGGCCACCACCCACCGCAACGTCACCCAACTACTGACGACCCTGGACACCGGCCCTACACCCGCCTCCGAACAGGTATGGGCGCAATGCCATTCGCTCGCCTTCGACATTTCGGTGTGGGAAATCTGGGCCCCGCTACTCCACGGCGGCCGACTGGTCGTCATACCCGACACGACCACCCTCTCCCCCAACGACTTTCACGATGCGCTTGCCGCCGAACACGTCACGGTGTTGACCCAAACACCTACTGCGGCAGCAATGCTCACGCCACGAGACCTGGAACCGCTGACCCTGATACTCGGCGGTGAAACCTGCCCTGCTCGAGTGATAGACCAGTGGGCACCCGAACACACGGTGATCAACGGCTACGGCCCCACCGAAACCACCATGTGCGTCACCCTCACTTCACCCTTGACACCCGGATCGGGAACTCCGCCGATCGGCGCACCCGTAGCCGGGGCAGCGTTGTTCGTCTTCGATAACCGACTACAGCGCGTGCCGGTCGGCGTCACCGGCGAACTGTACGTCGCCGGCGCGGGAGTCGCCTGCGGATACTGGCGGCGCACCGCACTGACCGCGACGCGATTCACCGCCTGCCCATTCGGGAAGCCCGGGACACGCATGTACCGCACCGGCGACCTCGTCCGCTGGGGACACGACGGTCAGCTGCGGTATGTGGCCCGCGCCGACGAGCAGGTCAAAATCCGCGGATATCGCATCGAGTGCGGCGAAGTCCGGGATGCCCTGACCGGATTGGACGGGGTGGAACAGGTGGCAGTGATCGCCCGCGAAGACGACCCCGGAGACAAGCGCCTGGTCGCCTACATCACCGGCACGGCAAACTTCACCGACATACGCACCCAACTCGCCGAACGACTTCCCGCCTACATGATCCCCGCGGCAGTCATGACACTGCCCGCGCTACCACTGACCGTCAACGGCAAACTCGACACCCGTGCCCTACCGGTACCCGAATACGCGGCAAGCGGGTATCGCGCCCCGAGCACTCCCGTCGAGGAAATACTCACCACCCTCTACGCCCACACACTCGGACTCGACCACGTCGGCATCGACGACTCGTTCTTCGACCTCGGCGGAGACTCACTATCGGCGATGCGCCTGATCGCCGCGATCAACACCACACTCGACACCGACCTCTCGGTACGCACCGTATTCGACACACCCACCGTTGCCCGGCTGGCCTCCGGTATCGGTCGCGCGGGTTCGAGCCGACTCCCACGACTGACACCCGTCGAACGGCCCCCGGTAATTCCGTTGTCGTATGCCCAGCAACGACTGTGGTTCATCGACCAACTGGAGGGCCCCTCCCCGCTCTACAACGTGGCGGCGGCGTTGCGGTTGAGCGGTGGGCTCGATGTCGAGGCGCTGCGTGCGGCGCTGGCCGATGTGGTCGGCCGGCATGAAAGCCTCCGCACGGTGTTCGGCACGGTCGAGGGGACACCCCGGCAGATGGTTATCCCCGTCGAGCGGGTCGATTTCGGGTGGGAGGTTGTCGATGCGACCGGGTGGTCGGGCACCCAGCTGGATGCGGCGGCCGACGCGGCGGCATGCTACCCCTTCGACTTGTCTGCCGAAATTCCCTTGCGGGCAAGGCTTTTCGAAGTTGCCGATCGCGAACACGTGCTGGTGATCGTGATGCACCATATCGCTGCTGACGGCTGGTCGCTGAGGCCGCTGGCCGCTGATTTGAGTGTGGCGTATGCCGACCGGTGCGCGGGCCGAGCGCCGAATCGGTCGCCTTTGGCGGTGCAATACATCGACTACACACTCTGGCAACGCACCCAACTCGGCGACCTACACGACCCCCACAGCCCCATCACCACCGAACTCGAGTACTGGGAACACACCCTCGCCGGCCCGGA
>NZ_LZMK01000166.1:0-624 GCF_001665865.1 Nocardia sp. 852002-20019_SCH5090214
CGGGCCGCTGAAGGTTCGGAGCCACGTGCTCTGTCCTTTCTCGTGTTTCTCCACTTCAGGCTAACACTCGTGTGCGCGTGTGCGCGCTGCGCACACAACCAAGTATGTGTGCGAACGCTAACGCGCACAAGAGCGCACACGAAAAATGTGCGCTTATTTGTGCGCAGCGCGCACACGCGCACACGAGTGTTAGCCTGAAGTGGAGAAACACGAGAGGAGTCGCGATGAACCTTCCCGAAGTTTGGACTCGCGATATCTGGCAGCGAGCTGCTGCTCCCACGATCCCGTCGGTGCAGGAGGTCGACGGGCATCTGACCAGCGCGGGGACCACCCATCACGCCGATTACGTCGGCGATTCGCTGTGGGTGGTCGATTACCTGCCCGGCCGTCAGCTGACCCGTGCGCAGGCGACGGCGGCCATGCGGATCGCGATCGCTCCGGAGCGGCTCGAGGTCGAGCGGTGGGCTGGCCAGTTGGGCCTGACCGCCGCCGAGGCCCGCGGTTTCGCCGAACTGCCGGTGAGTGCGTGATGGCTCGCGAGCGTGTGGTCGATGTCTACATCCCGGTCGTGCCGTCGTCGGCCGGCATCGGGGGAGTCGGCCCGATGATCGTCGCCCCGCTGCT
>NZ_LZMK01000167.1:0-932 GCF_001665865.1 Nocardia sp. 852002-20019_SCH5090214
GATCTTGTCGTGCAACGCTCGGATGCGGCGGTCGCGGCGTTGTTCGATCGTTGAAATCGCCTGCCACGCCGACCAATACTTCCGCACGGCGTCGCTGACATTCTGTTCGCGGCGACGTTCAAGCGCGCGGCGACGATCCATTACTTCCCGCGAATGACGTAGCTGGCCAGCGAGTTTCCCGGCATCTTGTCCGCGTGTGCTCCTGCTCGCCCGGGGGTCGTTCATGTCGTGATCTCCAAACTCTCGGTGAGATCAACCCGCGCCTCGCAGTTCAACAATACGCCCAACCCACGGTCACCCAGCGGCGCCGCACCCGCAACAACGCGGTCAGAGGAAGCGACATCAGCCCGTCAACTCGCGGTCGTGTCTCGCTTCCCTTTTCGCTACTGCCCCTTGCTGTCGAAAGGAGTCCCCGTGACCGAAAGTCAGCTCGACGGGGTCGCTGATGTCGCATCGGTGGTGTCTCGGTGTCTGTCCGATCTCGAGCCGGTGTTCGAGCAGATCGACTGGGCCGAAGACGAAATCGCCCGCGCGCAACGACGCCATCCGCGCCACCGCAACACCCTCTACCACTCGTTCGCGCTGTTGACGCCGACCCACGAGCGGATGCGCCAGGAATTCGTGTACCGAGCGCACTGCCGCGAACTGCTCGACCGCGTCGCCGCCGGCTTGTCCCCGGCGTCGGGGACAGCGGCCGAGGTCGCGCTCGCGGTCATGCAGGCCAGCCAGAAAGCACCGCTCAACACCGCCGCGTTCGGCCTCTACGTACGCATGTGGATCCATGCCGGATTCCCTCACTTGGAATCGGTGACCGGTTCGCACGAGCACTACGAAGCGATCGCCAAATCCCGCATCGATGATCTCGAAGCCGAGACCCGCACCCGGCTGTCCGTGGCCGATCGTGTCCTGCGGTCTATCGACTGCCCGGGCCG
>NZ_LZMK01000168.1:0-7189 GCF_001665865.1 Nocardia sp. 852002-20019_SCH5090214
ACACCTCGGCTGAGCAAGGTCGGCCGGGCGCAGCGCCGGCGCCGCCTTTGTGATCGCGCTGACCGTAAACCTGGTCGCGCGCGGGCCCCGATGGTGTGCTCGGAACACAGCACGTTCCGAGCGAAAGGCCCTCCATGTCAAGCGATCACGCAGCAGAGTCCGTGTCCGTGGTGAAACTCGGAACCCACATCGGCGCCCGGATCGACGGCGTCCGGCTCGGCGGGGATCTGGCTCCGGAGACGGTCGCGGCCATCCGCGCGGCCCTCAACGAGCACAAGGTGATCTTCTTCCGGGATCAGCACCATCTCACCGAAGACGGTCAGCACGAATTCGCTCAGCTGCTCGGCAGTCCGACCACGCCGCACCCGACGGTCACCTCCAAAGGCGTGAAGAGCCTGGCGATCGATTCCCACCACGGCCGAGCCAACAGCTGGCACAGCGACGTCACCTTCGTCGACCGGATCCCGAAGGCCTCGATTCTGCGCGCGGTCACCCTGCCCAGCTACGGCGGCTCGACCACGTGGGCCTCGACCGTAGCCGCCTACGCCTCGCTGCCGGAGCCGCTGAAGCGCCTGGCCGAGGAGCTGCGCGCCGTGCACACCAACAAGTACGACTACGCGGCGAGCCACGAGGAGCAGCCGGACCCGAACGCGCAGGCCTACCGGGAGGAATTCCAGTCGACCTACTACGAGACCGAGCATCCGGTAGTCCGGGTACACCCCGAGACCGGTGAGCGTGCGCTGCTGCTCGGACATTTCGTCAAGCAGTTCGTCGGTCTGTCCAGCAACGAGTCACACGCTCTGTTCCGCCTGCTGCAGGATCGCGTGACCCGGCTCGAGCACACCACCCGATGGAACTGGTCGCTCGGCGACGTGGCGATCTGGGACAACCGTGCCACTCAGCATTATGCGATCGACGACTACGACGGCGCCGAGCACCGCAAGCTGACTCGCATCACGCTGGCCGGAGATATTCCGGTCGGCGTGGACGGCCGGACCAGCCTCAGCATCGCCGGTAACGCCGACCACTACTCGATCATCGAGGATCTGGCCGAGGCGGCCTGATCCGCCGGCGCCGGCCGGTGGTTGAATCGGTACATGGAGATTCGACCGCTGGCCGGCGTTCGGGTACTGGAACTGGGCAACTACATCGCGGCGCCGACCGCGGGGCGCATTCTCGGCGACTTCGGCGCCGAGGTGATCAAGGTCGAGCGCCCGAAAACCGGTGACGAGCTGCGCAATTGGCGCCTCTACGGCGGCGACACCTCGATGTTGTATCGCACGGTGAACCGCAACAAGAAGTCGATCACCCTCGATCTGCGCACCGAGGCGGGACGGGCGATCGTGCTGGATCTCATCCGGCACTGCGATGTGCTGCTGGAGAATTTCCGGCCCGGCATGCTGGAGAAGTGGGGGCTGGGGCCGGAGGTGCTCGACGAGGCGAATCCCGACCTGGTCATCACCCGCATCTCCGCCTACGGGCAGACCGGACCGCTCTCCCAGCGGCCGGGTTTCGCCGCGGTCGCCGAGGCGATCGGCGGGCTGCGCGAACTGGTCGGCGACCCGGATCGACCGCCGGTGCGGGTGGGCGTCTCGATCGGGGATTCCATCGCGGGGATCTACGCCGCCTTCGGCACGGTGCTGGCACTGTTCCAGCGCAAGGGTGCCGAGGAGCGAATCCCGTTGCCGCAGCGCATCATCGACGTCGCACTGAACGAGTCGATTCTCTCCGTGATGGAGTCGCTGGTTCCCGACTACGAGGCCTACGGCATCAACCGCCAGCGCGTCGGCGGTCGGATGGAAGGGATCGCGCCGAGTAACGCCTACCCGTGCGCCGACGGCACCAGCATCATCATCGGCGGAAACGGCGACGCGATCTTCCGGCGCTATATGCAGGTGATCGAGCGCCCCGATCTCGCCGAGGATCCGGAATTGCAGGACAACGCCGGCCGCTGGCGCCACCGCGACCGCCTCGACGCCGCGATCGGCGAATGGAGTGTGCGCCACACCCGCGACGAGGCGCTGGCGATCCTCGAGCAGGCGGCCATCCCGTGCGGCCCGATCTACACCGCGGCCGATATCGTCGCCGACGAACAGTACCGGGCGCGCAACATGATTCAGCATTTCCCGGTCGACGTCGGCGCCGCCGAACCGAAACAGGTCGCCTTCACCGGCATCGTCCCGGTGATCGGCGAACGTTCGCTGCCGATCCGCACGGTGGGCCCCGATCTGGGCGAACACACCCGAGAGGTCCTCTCGGAACTGCTGGGAATGTCGGACGCCGATATCGACGGCCTGGAGGCGTGATGAGCGACAATCGCGCAGCGGCTCGTCCCGCCGACCGGGCGCGGGTGTCCCGCATGAACACCGCAGGCGTGATGAGCGACAATCGCGCAGCGGCTCGTCCCGCCGACCGGGCGCGGGTGTCCCGCAAGACACAGGAGGCGTGATGAGCGACTTTCCTTCCACCACTGCGGGCACGTTGCGGGATGTGACCCTGCGGGACGGACTTCAGCTGACCGGCAAGGTGCTGCCGACCGAACACAAGGTGGAGATCGCCCGCACCCTGCTCGCGCTGGGCGTGCCGGAACTCGAGATCGGTTCGATGGCACGCCCGGATCTGGTGCCGCCGATGGCCAACAGCATGGAGGTCGTGGCCGCGCTGACTCCCGAAGAGCTGCAACGCTGCTGGGTGTGGGTGGCCACGCCGCGGCAGGTCGCGCGTGCCGCCGAGGCGGGCGTGCGGAACTTCCAGTACTGCCTGTCGGTATCGGATGCGCACAACAAGGCCAATATCGGCCGCACGGCCGAGGACAGCGTGGCCGCGATGCCCGAGGCGATCCGGCTGACCGAGGAGGTCGGCGGGTCCATTCAACTCTGTCTGGCAACGTCTTTCACCTGTCCGTTCGACGGGCCGGTGGATCCCGAGCGAGTCCTCGCGATCGCCGCCGATCCCCGCACCGACGGCGCCGCCGATATCGTGATCGCCGATACGCTCGGCCAGGCCTATCCGGCGCAGGTGCATGCCCTGATCGCCGCAGTGCGAACGGGAACTCCGCAGCGCCGCATCCTCTTCCACGGCCACGACACCTGGGGTATGGGCGTCGCCAACTCGCTGGCGGCCCTGGCCGCCGGCGCCGCTGCGGTGGACGGTTCCCTGGGCGGTCTGGGCGGCTGCCCCTTCGCGCCGGGCGCGAGCGGCAACACCGCCAGCGAGGACATTCTGTTCGGCACCCGCCCGGACTGGTTCACCCCCGCCGCGCTGACGACCATGGTGGGCCTCACCGAACGTCTGCTGACCGACCTGGGCGAGCCCAACCGCTCCCGCACCGCCGAAGGCGCTCGCTCGGAGGCTCGTGCCTTCGAATGGGTTGTGCCGCGCCAGGATTAGGCGTGCCGGGCCTTATCGGCCGGCCCGATCGTCCAGGCCCATACGTGCGGTGAGGCCGTCGAGCAGGCACCCGAGTGTCCACGCCACGGGGTCGGCGGGACCGGCGCCGGTGCGGCCGTGGAACCAGCGCGTGAAGGCGGGATAGCGACTGTCCGCGAGCAGGGGTTCCACCAGGGGCTTCGCCGCCTCGGCGAGCTGCTGGTCGGTGGCGAGTCCGACGCGGGTCCGCATGCGCCGCTCCTCGGCCACCTGCAGGGCGGCGCCGAACAGATGGCCGTCCACCGCACCGGTCAGCAGTGAGAGGTCGTCGGCGGACAGACCGAGCGATTCGAGCATCGCGAAACGGAAATCGAAGTAGCGCAGCGCATTCGGTCCCAGCGGGGGGCGGGTGTGGACGAGTTCGCCGAACCAGAGGTGGCGCTGGATGACAGTCCAGGTATCCAGCGCGAGGCGTTCCAACGCGCCTCGCCAGTCCGAATGCGCCGCCGGAGCCGGAGCGTCGGCGAGCGGCACCTCGCCGTAGACGGCGTCGATCATCAGATCGACCAGCCCATCCTTGCTGCCCACGTACCGATACAGCGACATCGGCGTGGACGCGCCCACCGCCTGGGCCACCCGGCGCATCGTCAGCGCCCGCGCGCCCTCGGCATCGGCGATCGCCATTCCCGCGCGCAGAATCTCGGCCCGGCTCAGATTCGTCGTCGGCCGGCCGGGCGGTTCCGGCAGGGACCAGATGAGCGGTCCCGGCACTTCCTCGGTCACCGTGCACACCTCCTTGCCGGAATTCAACCACCGGTGTACAACGTACACATGATGTACGACGTACACTCTGATCCGGTCCTCATCGTCGGCGGCGGATTGACCGGCCTGACCGCGGCCTTGTTCCTGCGCCATCAGGGCGTACCGTCGGTGCTGGTCGAGCGCCGGGCCACCACCTCGGCCCAGCCGAAGGCACGCCGGATCAATATCCGGACGATGGAGCTGTTCCGCCGGATCGGCATCGCCGCGGCCGTCGAAGACGCCGCCCGTGGACTCTCGGCACATCAGGCGATGGCGGCGGGGCCGACACTGGCCCGCGCCGAACGGTTGCCGTTCAGCTTCCCCGGCGGGCTGCCGGACTGGGACGCGATCACACCCGCCGCGGCGTGTCTGTGCGCACAGGATCTGCTGGAGCCCACTCTGCGCGAACTGGCCGAGGCACGCGGTTGCGATATCCGCTTCGGTGTCGAATGCGTCGACGTCACCGAGGACGCCGCGGGTCTCACCGCGACCCTGCGCACGGCTCCGGATCGCGTCGACACCCTGCGAGCGTCGTACCTCGTCGCGGCGGACGGTGCGCACAGTCCGATCCGCGAGCGACTGAAGATCGGCCGCCACGGCCGCGGCACCCTCGGCCGCGCCGTGAACGTGTACTTCCGCGCGGATCTGACGGAGTGGGTGCGGGGCCGCGAATTCAACCTCTGCCAGATCGAGAACGACCGCGTCCCCGGCGCTTTCGCCTCGGTGGACGGCGCACACCGATGGATCTTCACCAGTTCGGCGGAAGTCGACCACCCCGCCGGCCGGTGGCCCGCACTGCTGCGAGAGGCCATCGGGGTCCCCGATATCGATGTGGAGGTGTTGAGCGTATTGCCGTGGGAGCCGGGAATGTTCATCGCCGATACGTTCCGATCGGGCCGGGTGTTCCTGGCCGGCGACGCGGCGCATGTGATGCCGCCGTACGCGGCCGCAGGCGCCAACACCGGCATCCAGGACGGCCACAACCTGGCCTGGAAACTGGCGTTGGTCCTGCGCGGCGCGGCGCCGGCACACCTGCTCGACAGTTACGACCTCGAGCGCCGCCCCGTCGGCCGGTACATCGCCGATCAATCGAGCATCCGAACCGCCGACCTGCGCACCATGACTCGCGAATCCACCGACGGCACGCCGCTCGCCGACCCGATCGCCCTGATCCTCGGCACTCGATATCCCGCCGGCGCGTTCGTCGACGACGGCAGCACGCACACCATGGACCATCTGGATCTGACCGGGCAGCCCGGTACCCGGCTGCCCCACCGCTACCTCGCCGCCGGCCGCTCCACGCTCGATCTGATCGGCACGGCGTTCACGCTGCTGGTAGGTCCGGAGGCGCCGGACCGGGAGTTCGACGCGCAGCCTGTCGAGATCGTCCGCATGGACCGGTCGTGGTGCGCCACCACCGGATTGACGCCGACGGGCGCGCTGCTGGTCCGCCCGGACCAGGTGATCGCGTGGCGGGTTCCGGTCGCACCGGCCGATCCCGCCGCGGCCTTCCGGTCGGCCTGGGCCCGAATCATGGACGGCACCGATCACGAACCCGAGCGCGGCGGCCGCTCGACCGCCATCCACACGGACGCTTGACCTGAAGTTTACTTCAGCTTCTAGGTTGGCTGTAGCCGAAGCGAACACGACACAGGAGACAGCCATGACACAGCGCCCGACTCTCGACGACCCCGCAGCCCGCACCACGGCACAGCGGGTGGCCGCGCATTTCGCCGCGGAATTGCAGCGCGCGGGCGAGACCGGCGACGCCGATCTCTACGACCACTCCTTCGCCGCGGATGTGCTGTGGGGCAGCCCGTTCGGCGCCACCGTCGTCGGTTACGACCAGCTCAATCCGATTCACCACCGCCTGATGGCCGGACAGGTGGCGCCGCCCTCGACCTTCGAGGTGGTCGCCGCGACCACGCCGGCGCCGGGCGTGGTGGTGGCCCAGATCCGCAGGCAGGCAGTCGATCCCGACGGCTTCTCCGAGACGGCCATGTACGTGCTGGTGGAACGGGACGGGCGATGGTGGCTCGCGGCCGCCCAGAACACCCCGTTCCAGCCGGAGAAATCGGCACTGGGACGCACGGCGTAGCCGCCGTCACCCGGAAGCGCCGAAGACGAACCTCGGGAAATCGCCGACCGGGAGGTAGCCGATCTCCTGATAGATCTTGTTGGAGGTCGGATTGGCGAGATCGGCGAACAGACATACCTGGGAGCCGCTGTCGCGCAGCACTTTCGACACCTGCGCGGTGGCGGCGGCAGCGTACCCGCGGCGGCGGAATTCGGGAGGGGTGTAGACCGGCCCGATCCGGGTCCAGCCGTATGCGCGCCGCTGATGCGCGACCACGGAGACCGCCGCACCCTCGTCCTCCCACAGCCACCACTGCCCCGCGGCGATCCGATCGGGCACGGCACGCGGATCCGGGCCGATATCCTCCTCGCGGCGCATGCGTTCGGCCAGGCGCACACACACATCGGTATCGAATTCGCCGGCGCGGCGGACACGTCCCGGAACAGCAGGGATGCGCAACTCCCCGAGGCGATACAGTCGCGTCGTCCACTGCGGCCGAAACGCGATGCCGGACAGGCGTTGCCAGTGCACGGCGAATTCCGACGCGGAGTGCGGATCTCCCTCGACGGCCACGACGGCGGGGTCGCGATCGAACAGGGCCGCCGCCAGCCCCGTCGCCGCCGTGGCGGGAATGTCACCCAGGTACGCGCCGTACCCGGGCGTATTCATGGCGACCCCCAGCACCGTGTCGCCCTCGCAGACCATGGCGAAGACCGGATCGACCGTTATCGCCCCGGCCGCGCAGTTGCGGAGCATCGTGGCAATGACCGTGTGCCGCAGCGGGTCTCGCGCCAGGCAGTCGCCTGCGCGGGCACGGAGTTCGAACGGGTCCGTGGTCAGCTCGATCCTCATGCCGCCAACGGTAGGCCCGTCGGATCAGCCGGCCCACCGATTTTCCGCGACGGCGGGGATCCTCAGGCCGATTGTTGCCCGTCGGCGCGG
>NZ_LZMK01000169.1:0-2546 GCF_001665865.1 Nocardia sp. 852002-20019_SCH5090214
CGGGCGCGGCGGGCGGCGCGGGAGCGGGCATCGCCGGTGCGGCTGTCATGGGTGCGCAGGTGGCCGGGCAGGGTGTGCAGTCGGCGAGTTCGGCGGTCGAATCCCAGGCCGGTGACGGCTGGGATGTCGATGTGCCTGGCCCGTTGGAGGTGCGGCGATGACCAGTCCTCGCATGTACGGAAGGTGGGAGAAACCGCGCTCGGCCGGGTTCTTCGGCATGACCTGGGGGGTGAGCATGCTCGCGCTTGCACTGCTGATCACCGTGATGGCTACCTTCATGCTCACCCGATCCATCCCCACAACGCTGATCGTGCTCGGCTGCGCCGCAATCGTTTTCACGCCCTTGGTGATCACGGTCGACGGTAGGAGCGGGTGGGAGACGGCGGTGTTGCGGGTCCAGTTCGCGACAGCGAAAGCGCGCGGTGAACTGGTGTATCGGTCGGGCCGGTTTTCCCGGATACCGGGTGTGGCGAGATTGCCTGGGCTGCTGGCTGATTCGCGGCTCGGGGAGTGGGAGACTCCTGGCGGGAAGCGGTTCGCGGTCATTCATGTTCGCCGTACCGATCACTGCACGGTGGTGCTGCGAGTGTTGCCGCGCGGCAAGGAGCTGGTCGACCAAGCTCAAATCGATGCCTGGGTGGCCGAGTACGGGCATTTCCTGGCCTCGCAGTCGCGTGGCGGTGAGGTCGTCGCGGTCACCGCGGTCCTGGAGACTGTCGCGGAAACCCATCTCAAGCAACGCCGCGAAGTCGCACGTCTGGTCCGGGCTGAGGCGCCGGAGTTCGCGCGGGCGGTGATGCGTGAGGCCGCCGCCGATATCGGCGGAGTCGGGGTGCGGATCGAGGCCCGCATCGCCATCACCTACCGCGCCATCGGCACCTCCCGCAAAACCCGGCGGGACCTACCGGAGCAGGCCCGCGAGATCGGACAGCGCCTGCAAGGCGTGCTGTCCCAACTGGCCCGCGCGGGACTGCCGGCCACGCCGTTGCAGGCGTGGGAGGTGCTGGGGCTGGTGCGGTCTCGCTACGACTTGGCAGCTCAACGCGACATCGAAGCCGCGGGCCCGGCGATCACCAAAACGCAGTCGTGGGACTCGGTGGGTCCGATCGCGCACGAGGACCGCTGGGACCATCTGGTGCACGACGGCGCGCGGTCGATCACCTGGGAAATGGACGCCCCACCGCGGGGCGCGGTGCTGGAAACCGGTCTGGAGGAGTTGCTGCGCCCGCGCTCCGATGTGCCACGCAAGCGGGTCGCGATCGTGTACCGCCTGCATTCGGCGGCCGAGGCCACCGACATCGTTGACGCCGACTTCCGGGACGCTTTGGCCGCCGAGCAGACCGAACGCGGCATCGCCTCGGCCGCCGCGTCCATCCGCGTCGACAACACCCGCGCCGCCCGCCAGGAACAAGCCCGCGGCGCCGGCCTCACCCGATTCGGGGTCCTGGTCACCGTCACCGACGTCCTCGACGCCGACCTGCCCGGCATCGAAACCTCGGTACGCACGATGACCGCGGCGTCGCGGCTGCGGGTGCGCCGCTGCTACGGCGCCCAAGCCGCCGCCTTCGCCGCCTCCCTCGGCATCGGCCTGATCCTGCCCGAGCACACCTCGATCTCGAAGCGGTTCAGCGCATGAATATCCGAGACCGCAAAAGCACGATCCGTCCGGCGCGGACGGCAAAGATGGCAGGGATTCGTGTGCTGACTCCACAGGCGCGTGCGAAGGAGGAAACGGCTGCTGCCGGTCGCGGCCTGGCCGCCGTGCGCGCTCGCTGGGCTCTGTCGAGTGACGATCACCGCCGCGCCACTGCCGCTCGGAGAGCAGAAGATTCGGTCCGTGACGGATTCGCGGTGTCCATGGCGAGTTTCACCGACCGCGGGTACCGCGGTGTCGGTGGAGGCCGCGCAACGGTAGTCCCGGCGACACCGGAATGGCGGGCGACGACGGTGCAGGTGGCCGGATTGTGGCCCTTCGCGGTCGGAGCGACCGCCCCGGTGGTGGGCTGTCCGGTCGGTTCGCATTTCGTGACCGGAGCGCCGGTGCATTTCGATCCGATGTCGTGGTTCGCCCGCGGATTCATCACCGCACCGATCGCATTCGTGTTGGCGCTCAACGGCTTCGGAAAATCCTCGTTGATCCGCCGCCTCGCGACGGGTGCGGTCGCGGCCGGGGAAACGGTGCTGTGCATGGGCGACACGAAACCCGACTACCGCGACCTCGTCGAAGCATTGGGCGGGCAGGTCGTCGACCTCGGTTACGGGCACGGCAGCATCAACCCCCTCGCCGTCGGCGCCCTCGGCACCATCATCGACCGACTCCCGGATCCGGATCAGCGCCGCCAGGTCGCCGCGCGAGTGGAAGCCGGGCAGGTCAACATCGTCGCCGGGCTGATCGAGCTGGTCCGCGGCTCCCGCGTCGCCGACTACGAAGAAACACTCATCGCCGCCAGCCTGCGCGAACTCTACAGTCCCGCTGGAGGATTCACCCCGCAGCGGCCGCCGCGGCTGTCGGATCTGCTGGCCACGATCTCCGGCGGCGCGCAGCG